>NZ_JBFODJ010000033.1:0-78466 GCF_040908265.1 Aeromonas sp. R5-1 | reverse complement strand
ATGTTGGAGCGCTACGGGCGGGAAGTGAATGTACCACGTTGCTTGCATGAGGCGCTGGGGCGCCCCATGCAACACGTAATTGGGACATAGCCTTTGGCAAGGGGGTCTGGACGCGCAGGGGGAGGCGCTCGCCCAACAGGGCAACAGGGACAGGCGGAGCTTGCCAGGCAAGCCCCGCCTTGCGGCTTACAACCAGCGTTTTTCCCGGGTGAAGCAGACCGAGAGCCAAGCGTCTCCCAGGGTGTCGCCGAGGCGGGACCAGAGCTCCTGGCGCAGGGCATCCTGGCGTTCGACGGGCCACTCCTGGCCGGGGGCCACCAGGATGTTGAGCTCGAGATCGAAGCGGCGGCCGCTTTTTGCCAGGTGGCTGTAGCACTCGACCCCATGGCGCAGGCGCAGGGCTTCGACTTCGCTGGCCACCAGCCGGGAGACATCCCCCTTGGGGGCAATCTTCAGCACTTCCCGCAGGTTTCGACCGAGCACCTTGATGGGGATGAGGGTGGCGCACAGAGCCAGCAGGGAGACCAGCATCGGGTCTATGTAGCGGTTGTAGTGGCCGTAACCCAGGGTATCGAGCCCGATGGCGACCAGAAAGCCGATGAGCAGGGTGGAGCTGAGCAGGGTATCCACCAGCCACTCCTTGGAGTCCACCCGCACCAGCTCGGAGTTGACCCGCTCGGCCACGTCGGCCTCGATGAGATAGAGGATGCTGCAGAAGAAGGTGGAGACGACGGCATAGATGAGGGCGTGGCCGAGATCGATCTCCCGTCCGCCCGCCAGCAGGGAGGTGATGCCGCCATAGAGGGCACCGAGGCAGAGCAGCAGAATGATGGCGCCGTTGATGACGTTGGCGATGGGTTCGAAGTGGGCGTAGCCGTATTGGAAACGGGCGTCGGAGGGGCGGGTAACCAGGTAGGCGGTGATGAGCCCAAGGCCCGTCATGCCCATGCTGAACAGGGTGAAGATGCCGTCCAGCATGATGGCGTTGGAACCGACGAACAGACCATAGCCGATCCCGAAAATGGCAAAGGTGATACAACCAAACAGCGACAGGGTCAGCGCCTGTTTTTCGGTGCGAATAAGCGTACTGATAACATGGCTGTAGCGAGCCATAAAAGTCCTCCTTTCAAATGGTGAAGATTGCGCGCGCAAGCGGTTTTCTAGCTGATATACTGCCCGCTCACATGTGAGCGGACTGGTTCGGACACCCGCAAAGAGGCAGGCCCGAACGGTCGTTGTCGCCGGAATGCCGGCATCAAGCAAAGGATGGGAACAAGGATTCATGATCCCGAGACTCGATTACCAGGACAGTTTGTCATCTACAACCCTGCAGTTTCTTGAGTTGCTGGCGCGATCAGCATTTCGTGGTGATATCGAAAAGTCTTATGCAAGCCGGTTGGCGATGGCGACGGATAACAGCGTCTATCAGGTCGTACCTCAGGCGGTTCTCTATCCGCGCAGCGCGGATGACATAGCGGTGATGCTCAAGCTGGCCCAGGGGCCCGAGTACGCAACCTTGAGTTTCTTCCCTCGCGGCGGCGGTACCGGCACCAATGGCCAATCCTTGGGCGGCGGCATTATCGTCGATCTCTCGCGCCATATGAACCAGATCATGGAAATTAATCTGGAAGAGGGCTGGGTGCGGGCCCAGGCAGGAGTGGTCAAAGACCAGCTCAACGCCTTTTTGAAGCCCCACGGCTACTTCTTCTCGCCGGATCTCTCCACCTCCAACCGGGCCACCTTAGGGGGCATGGTCAACACCGATGCCTCGGGGCAGGGCTCCTTGGTGTACGGTAAGACCTCGGATCATGTGCTCGGCCTCAAGGCCGTGCTGGAAAACGGCGATCTCATGGCCACCGAGCCGGTGACCGGCCAGCGTCTGGCGGACAAGCTGGCCCTCGAGACCCGTGAAGGGGAGATCTATCGCACCCTCTATCGCATCGGCCGCGAGCGGCGCGCCGACATCGAAGCCACCTTCCCCAAGCTCAACCGCTTTCTGACCGGTTACGATCTCAAGCACCTCTATCAGCCCGATACCGACACTCTGGACGTGAGCCGGGTGCTGTGCGGCTCGGAAGGCTCTTTGGGCTTCATCACCGAAGTCCGCCTCAACATCACCCCCATCCCGCGCTACCGCACGCTCGTCAACGTCAAGTACGACAGTTTCCCCTCCGCGCTCAGAAACGCCCCCTTTATGGTACAGGCCCACGCCCTGTCGGTGGAGACGGTGGACTCCCGTGTGCTGGGACTGGCCCGCGCCGACATCATCTGGCACTCGGTAAAGGATCTCATCCAGGATGTGCCGGGCAAGGATCTGCAGGGGCTCAACATCGTCGAGTTTGCGGATACTGACGAGGATGCACACAAGGCCAAGGTGGCGGAGCTGTGCCGGCGCATCGACGGTCTGCTGGCGAGTGGTGAAGCCGGGGTCATTGGCTATCAGGTGTGCGACCACCTGCCGAGCATCGAGACCATCTATGGCATGCGCAAGAAGTCGGTGGGGCTGCTCGGCAACGCCGAAGGGCGCAAAAAGCCGGTGGCCTTCACCGAAGACACCGCCGTGCCGCCGGAATCCCTGGCGGACTTCATCATGGAGTTTCGCGCCCTGCTGGACGCTCACGGCCTTGACTACGGCATGTTCGGCCACGTCGATGCCGGGGTGCTGCACGTGCGCCCGGCACTGGACTTGTGCGATCCCGAGCAGGAGGTGCTGCTGCGGCGCATCTCGGATCAGGTGGTGGCGCTCACCGCCAAATACGGCGGCCTGATGTGGGGGGAGCACGGCAAGGGCTTTCGCTCCGAATACAGCCCCGCCTTCTTCGGCGAGCTGTGGGAGGAGCTGCAACGGGTCAAGGGGGTGTTCGATCCGGCCAACCGCATCAACCCGGGCAAGATCTGCATGCCTTATGGCAGCGGCGCTTCGCTTGTCTCGGTGGACGGGCCCAAGCGCGGCAAGTTCGACCGCCAGATCCCGATTGCCGTGCGCGAGAGCTATACACGGGCCCTCGATTGCAACGGCAACGGTCTGTGTTTCACCTTCGAGACCGACTCCCCCATGTGCCCCTCGGTCAAGATCAGCCGCGACCGCCGTCACTCCCCCAAGGGGCGGGCTGGCCTGATGCGTGAATGGCTGCGCCAGTTGTCGGAGCAGGGCTTCGATCCCCTTGCCGAAGAGGTGGCGCTGCAAAGCGGGGGTCTACGCTTCAAGCAGATCGTCGACAAGTTCCGCAATACGGTGGCCCGCGCCCGGGGCGAGTATGACTTCTCCCACGAGGTGATGGAGGCGATGGAGGGGTGCCTTGCGTGCAAGGCATGCACCAGCCAGTGCCCCATCAAGGTGGATGTACCCACCTTCCGCGCCCGCTTCATGCAGCTCTATCACAGCCGATATCTGCGCGGCCCCAAGGATTACTTCGTGGGCACGGTAGAAAGCTATGCGCCCCTGCTGGCCAAGGCCCCCAAGCTGGTCAACTTCTTCCTCGAAAAAGAGTGGGCCCAGAAGGCGACCGAGAAGAGCATCGGCATGGTGGATGTGCCGCTGCTCTCCGTGCCGACCCTGGCCGAGGAGCTGCGGGATCACCGCGCCCGCTATTTCGATCTGCCAGGCCTCGAGGCCATGAGCCCCGAGCAGCGCCAAAAAGTGGTGCTCATCGTGCAGGACCCCTTCACCAGCTACTACGACGCCCCCGTGGTGCGTGACCTGGTGAAGCTGGCCAGCAAGCTGGGTTATCAGCCCTACCTGCTGCCGTTCAAACCCAACGGCAAGCCTCAGCACGTGAAGGGATTCCTGCGCGCCTTCGCCCGCACTGCTGCCAGCAGCGCCCAGTTCCTCAACAAGGTGGCGGCCCTCGGCATCCCCATGGTGGGGGTCGACCCCTCTCTGGTGCTCTGCTACCGGGACGAGTACGTGAAGGCGCTCGGCCCCGCCCGCGGCGATTTCCAGGTGCTGCTGCCCCAGGAGTGGCTGCTCTCCCTGCCTGCCGAGGCGCTGCCGCTGCGGGAAGAGGCTGGCACCGACCCCTGGTATCTGTTTGCCCACTGCACCGAGAAGACCGCCAAGCCCACCACCCACGGTGACTGGAGCACCCTGTTCGGCCGCTTCGGTGCGCGTTTGCAGCCGGTGTCGGTGGGTTGCTGCGGCATGGCGGGCACCTATGGTCACGACGCCAAACAGGTGGAGAACTCCAAGGGGATCTACGGTCTGAGCTGGGCCGAGCCCTTGGCTCGCCTGCCGCAAGCTCGCTGTCTGGCCACCGGTTACTCTTGCCGCAGCCAGGTGAAGCGGATGGAGGGGGAGAAACTCAAGCACCCGCTGCAGGCCCTGCTGGAACTGCTCTGATGCTGACCCTGCCCAAGCGGTTTCGGGTGCCGCAAGCCTATCGGCACCCGCACTTCCTGCTGCTGCCGGTCAATCCGACCCAGGCGGTGGTGGAGTTCGTCGCCATGCTGCGCGAGCGCGAGCAGCTTCATCAGCTGTTTCGCCCGGACGATGTGTGGCCCTCCGCCAATTTCAGCCTGAGCCAGCACGAGGCCGATCTGGAGTGGCAGCACTCCGAGTTTCTGGCCAAACGCTCCTTTGCCTATGGTCTGTGGAGCCCGGCGCGGGAGCCCGAGTTCTGGGGCGGGGTTTACCTCTATCCCTCGGTGTTGCCGGAGGTGGCGGTGGAGCTCTTCTTCTGGAAGGTGGCCGAGGTGCCGCTCACTGACAGCGAACTCGAAGCCGAACTGCGCACCTGGCTCGGCAAGGTATGGCGCTGGTCCGAGCCGCGCCTGCCGGGGCGGGACGGCCCTTGGGCCGAGTGGCCAGGGGTGACCTATCCCTGGTGAGGGTCAATCTCGATGCAAGATGCCCCGGCGTGGGCATCTTTTTTTTTGCTCCTTTTTCGCCGACACTGCTGGTTTGCCACTACAGCGCAGCGATAACCCGTTGATCACGCAAGGAGTCCGCTCACCATGAGTCAAGAAAGCAGCCCCATCTGGCGCAAACCCATGAGCCTGGAGGGGCTCAACGCCAGCTCCCGCAACACCCTGATGGCCCACCTCGACATCGTCTACACCGCCTTTGGCCCCGACTGGCTGGAGGCCACCATGCCGGTGGATCACCGCACCCATCAACCACTCGGCTTGCTGCACGGCGGCGCCTCCGTGGTGCTGGCGGAAACGCTGGGGTCGCTTGCGGCCAACATGGCCGTGGGGGAGGAGAGTTATTGCGTGGGGCTGGAGGTCAATGCCAACCACCTGAGGGCCAAGCGGGAAGGGGTGGTGACGGGGCGCTGCGCGCCGCTGCATCTGGGGGCGACGACTCAGGTGTGGCAGATCGAGATTCGCGATGAACGTGGTCGTTTATTGTGCACCAGCCGATTGACCATGGCGGTGCTCAAGCACAAGCGGGACAAGGACTCTGGCGAAGCGTGATCGGCAATAACGCATCATGAGTGAAAAATAAGCAAGCCATAGTCGCGAGATCCCTCTATAATTGCCAACGTCTTGAGACACCTATCACATTTTTCAAGACAGCAGAACAAAGTGGCGCTATAATCGCCGCCTTTTTGCTATTCCGCGGTGTTAGCCGCCTGCCTTAATCTGGAAGAATCTATGTCTGATACCGAACAACTGCCCCTTTTTAGTGAGCTTGGACTGGCCGCGCCTGTATTGAAAGCGCTGCAGGACGTGGGCTATGAGCGCCCGTCTCCCATCCAGGCCGCAGCAATTCCCCACCTGATGGCGGGACACGATCTGCTGGGGCAGGCACAAACCGGTACAGGGAAGACCGCTGCTTTTGCCTTGCCTCTGTTGTCTCGTCTGGAAGCTGGTAACCGCAACACCCAGATCCTGGTGCTGGCCCCGACCCGCGAGCTGGCCCTGCAGGTGGCTGAGGCATGCCAACGCTATGCCCACCACATGCCTGATTTCCACGTGCTGCCCATCTACGGCGGCGCTTCCTACGAAACCCAGACCCGCGCTCTGCGCCGTGGTGCCCAGGTTGTCGTGGGTACCCCGGGCCGCGTGATGGACCTGATCCGTCGCAAGAACCTGGACCTCTCCGGTCTGAAAGCCCTGGTGCTGGATGAAGCGGACGAAATGCTGCGCATGGGCTTCATCGACGACGTGGACTGGATCATGGATCAGTGCCCGGCCGGTCGTCAGGTTGCCCTGTTCTCTGCCACCATGCCGGAGCAGATCCGTCGTGTTGCCCAGAAGCACCTGAAGCAGCCCAAAGAGATCAAGATCGCCTCCAAGACCGCGACCGCCACCACCATTCGCCAGCGTTACTGGCAGGTGACCGGTCTGCACAAGCTGGACGCCATGACCCGTCTGCTGGAAGTGGAATCCTACGAAGCCCTGCTGGTGTTCGTGCGTACCAAGAACGCCGCCGAAGAGCTGGCAGGCAAGCTGGCTGCCCGTGGTCACGCCTGTGAAGCGCTGCACGGTGACATCCCGCAGAAGCTGCGTGAGCGTACCGTTGACAAGCTGCGTCAGGGCCAGCTGGACATTCTGATCGCCACCGACGTGGTCGCCCGCGGTCTGGACGTTGAGCGCATCACCCACGTAGTGAACTACGACATTCCCTACGACACCGAATCCTACGTTCACCGTATCGGCCGTACCGGCCGTGCCGGTCGCAAGGGTGAAGCCATCCTGTTCGTGGCGCCGCGCGAGCGTCGCATGCTGCGCGCCATCGAGCACGCCACCCGTCAAGCCATCGAGCCGATGAAGATGCCGAGCACCGAGGACATCAACCAGCACCGTCTGGCCAAGTTCAAGGAGCGCATCCGCGAAACCATGATGGGTGAAGAGCTCGAGATCTACCACAACCTGGTGAACGAGCTGATCGAAGAAGATTCTGCCGATCCGCTGGAGCTGGCTGCCGCACTGGCCAAGCTGGTACAGGGCGATCAACCGCTGCTGCTGGATGACTCCATCCCGGATCCGGTGTTCAACGCCGGCAACGATCGCGGTGGCTTCGAGCGTCGTGAGTTCAACGACCGTGGCGGTCGTGACTTCGGTGACCGTGGCGATCGTCCGGCCCGTCGCATGCCGTCCCTCGAACCGCGTCCGCTGAAAGACAACCCGGACGTGGAGATGGAGCGTTACCGTGTCGACGTGGGCGCCCATCACGGCGTCAAACCGGGCCAGATCGTGGGTGCCATCGCCAACGAAGCGAACATCGAGAGCCGCTTCATCGGCAACATCGACATCGCCGATGACTTCTCCACCGTCGATCTGCCCAAGGGCATGAGCGCCGAGGTGCTGGAAGTGATCAAGAAGGCCCGTGTCTGCCAGCGTCCGCTGCAGATCACCCGTTACACCGAAGTGCCGGCCGGCGGCAACACTGCTCCCCGTCCGCCCCGTGGTGATCGTCCGTTCCGTGGCGACCGTCCTTTCAACAAGGATCGCCGTCCCCAGGGTGACCGTCCCTTCAACAAGGATCGCCGTGAAGGCGGTTTCGACAAGGGTCGCAAATTCGGTGGCAACAAGCGCCGCGACAGCTAAACCCTGACTGCACTGATGAGAAGGCCGCTCCATGGAGCGGCCTTTTTTGTGTCTGTTTTTCAGATGCGTAGCGAAGATTGTCACCTTTTTCCGGCCGTAGCGGGCACCCGGTTTGATGAGGAGCCAATGAAAGAAAAATGGTGCAATCCATTTGCCTGGGGGTGGCGCCTGGTGTCATTTTTTGGGAAGCGATTGGATACTTTTGGAAGACGCAGAATCGTTGCTGGTTGCAAACGACTGCGACTTTGGTCTGAAGGTGCATTCTGTTGTTTGCATATGAGTCAGCAGAGTGAGATGAATAAATAAACCGTATGACAGGGAGGTGCGTGATGGGCAAGTGGCTTGGCAAGGTGTTGCTGATATCTGGATGGCTCGTGTCGGGTATGGTGTTGGCGGAGGAGCCCTTCTTCAGAATTGCGGGGGCGGGGTGCTGCAATGGCAAGGGGGAGGTGGTGCTGACCCGTGCCGAGTTTGAGGCCTTGCCGCAGACGGAGGTTAAGACAGGGACGCCCTGGACCGAAGGGGAGCACCTCTATCGCGGGGTGTTGCTGCGGGACCTGGTCAGGATCTACGGTCTCAAGAGCCAGGAGGTCAAGGCCCTCGCGGTCAATGAATACTGGGCCGCACTGCCGCTGGAAGACGGGGAGAAGTACCCGGTGCTGGTGGCCGAGAAACAGGATGGCAAGGCTCTGACCCTGCGCAACAAGGGGCCGCTCTGGGTCATTTATCCCCTCACCGACCATCCCGAACTCAACAAGGAGCTCTATCACAGCCGGATGGTGTGGCAGCTGACGGCGCTGGAGAGCAAATAAGATGCTGCGCGGCAAGTTCTTGAGCCTGATCCTGATGGTGACCACCTTTTTGGGGGTGACCCTCTGGTCGGTCTGGAACTATGACCGCGCGTTCAATGCGGTGACGCGCTACACCCAGCTCTCCGCCTGGGCATTGGCCCAGCTCGAGCTGGAGATCCACGCCTTCGAGGAGGGCTTGCAGCTCTATCGTGCCGGTGCCGCCAGCCGGGAGGAGATGAACAAGCGCTTTGACATTGCCTGGAACCGGCTCGATGTCTTCCTGCACGGGGAGGAGGCAAAGTCGGTCAGGGCCCGATTCGGTGCGGACAAGGCGGTCGGCAAGATCCTCGCTCTCTTCGAACATTATGAGCAGGATGTGGTGCATGGGGAGCCGGATTCCCCCGAACTCAAGATGTTCACGGCCGCGCTCGATGACGAGATGCGCGGGGTGCGGGACGTGATGGTGAAAAACTTCACTGGGCCCTCTGCCATCGCCCAGCGCGAGCTGCTCAACGAGTCGAAAACCCAGAACTTCTTCATCCTGGGATTTCTGATGCTGGCGACCATGGTGATGTTGATGGTGCTGTTTCGCGAAGTGCGTCGCCAGCATTTTCTGGCGTGGAACGACCCTCTCACCCGTCTCCCCAACCGGGCGGCGCTCATCAAGCACCTCCAGCAGTGGACCAGCCATCCCGGTCGGCGCAGCAGCATCACCGTCTGTCTCATGGATCTGGGGCATTTCAGGGAGGTCAATGACAGTCTGGGTTACGAAGTGGGGGACGCCTTGCTCAAACGGCTTGCGGCGCGGATCAAGGCCGCCTCTGGCCAGGGGATCTTCGTTGCCCGTACCGGCAGTGACGAGTTCACCCTCATCATCACCGGCACCATGCCCACCTATCTGCGCTTCCCGTTTCTGGAGCAACTGCGCAGCGAGCTGGCGGATCTGGTGTTTGCTGCCGATCCGGCGCACCGGGTCCGGGTCTTCATGGGCACCAGCCAGTACGTGAAACCGGATCATTCACCGGAAGAGATGCTGCTGTTTGCCGATATCGCCCTCGACAGCGCCAAGCGCAAACGGCTGAATCGCAATGTGCTCTTCTCCAGCAGCATGTATCAGCACTATCAGCGCAAACGCCGGCTGTCGACCGAGCTGCGGGAGCTTATCCACTGCCCGCAATGCCCGCAACTGGCCCTTTACTATCAGCCCATCGTGCGCGGCCAGAGTGTGGTGAGGCTGGGGGCCGAGGCGCTGATCCGCTGGCATCATCCTGAATATGGCTTTATTGCCCCCCTCGACATCATCTCGCTGGCAGAAGAGAACGGGTTGGGCGAGGCGCTCGGGGGCTGGATCATCCGGCGCATGCAGCTCGATCTGTCCGGCTTCCCGAAGGAGGTGCTAGCACCGCTCGAGATCTCCATCAACCTCTCCAACTCCATGTTCAACATGGGGTTGGCCAGGGAGATTGAAGAGAAGATGGGTGATGGTCCGTTGGGATTGCACCAGTTAATAGTGGAGCTGACCGAAACCATCGCCCTCGATGACATCGCCCTGAGCAAGCAGATCATTCACTCCCTGCGCCAGATTGGGGTGCGGGTGGCCCTCGATGACTTCGGGACCGGCTGGTCCTCGTTCTCTTACCTGCGTGAACTCTATTTCGACAAGCTCAAGATAGACAGATCCTTTATCACCGCGATCGACAGTGACACCCGGCAGGCGCTCTTCGTCGAGACCATCACCACCCTCTCTCATCAGTTGGGGGTGCGTGTCGTGGCAGAAGGGGTGGAAAACAGCGATGAGCTCAAGGCGGTGCTCACCATAGGGGTGGATGAGATCCAGGGTTATTTCTACTCGCGTCCCTTGCCGCTGCCGGAGTTCATGCAGTTCTGTCACCGCTATTTCGCCCACAGCGCCGCCATTCAGGAAGTGGCACTGGGGTAGCCTTGGGGCAATCGAGCTCCTGTAGCCTTGTCTTCGAGTCCCTCTGTTCGATCGTTCCTGGTTGATATTTCATCCCGACACCTTTCTCCCATGGCAGGACCGCCCATGACGCAGCTTTATTGTGCCTCCTGCCAGAACGAGGGTGCGAGAGGACAGTCCCGGTGCTACCTTGTGCCACGAACAGTGCCACAGGACAGAGGAGCCATAAATGGATCGCTTGGGGGTGATGGAGGTGTTCGTGCTGGCGGTGGAGACCGGCTCGTTTTCGGCGGTGGCCCGCCGACTGGGGATGGGGCAACCCACGGTTTCCAGATTGATTGCCCAGCTTGAGGCGCACCTTGGCAGCCGCCTGTTGCTGCGCTCGACCCGGGGGCTGGCGCCTACCGAGGCCGGAGAGGCCTACTATCTGCGGGCGAGAGAGATCCTGGCCCAGGTCAACGAGGCCGATGCCATGGTGCAGCAATGCCGGGCGGGCCTGAGCGGACGCCTGCGGGTGAGCGCTCCCGTCACCTTCGCACGCCTGCATATCATTCCCCATCTTGCCGGTTTTCTGGCGGCTCACCCGGGACTGGATCTGGAGATCCTGCTGGATGACGGCAATGTGGATCTCATTTCGGCGGGCATCGAGGTGGCTCTGCGGATCGGCAAACAGGCCGACTCGTCGCTGGTCGCCCGCTGCCTCGCCCGAAGCGACATGCGGGTGCTGGCGACGCCGGCCTATCTGGCCGCCAAAGGAGAGCCTGAGACCCCTCAGGCCCTGCAACAGCATGATCTGGTGCTTTACAGTCCACGGCCCGGAATGGGGCAGCAGTGGCGATTTCGCCGTGGCGTCGAGGAGAGGGTGGTTTCCGGAGAAGGCAGGTTGACGGTCTCGGCGGCCGAAGGCATGCGCGCCGCCGTGCTGGCAGGACTGGGGCTCGGTATCGCCTCGGAGTGGATGTTTGCCCCCGAGCTTGCCCGCGGCGAGGTGGTGGCGGTGCTGCCCGAGTGGCAACTGCCCATGCAGGAGCTCTGGACCCTGCTCCCGGCAGGTCGCCAGCCCGGTGCCAAGGCGAGCGCCTTTCTGGCATTCGTGACCGGCCTGCCCGGGGTGGGGCATACGCCAGCGGAATAACTGTTATGGTCCCCACCGCTCTACTGGTGGCGACGCTCCCCGGGTAGGCTGTGCGCATGGGGCCCGTGTCCTGGCGGGAGCCCTTCTACCACGAGGAGAAGATCATGAGTACATCGCCTTCTGCCGGAGGGGCCGCAACCCCCGGCCCCTCCCTGCTCTTCGCCATGGCCCTGTCATGCGGCCTGGCAGTTGCCAACATCTACTACAACCAGCCCATGCTGGCGGTGATGGCGCAGGACTTTCCCGGGCACTCGGGCATGCCATTGATCGCCATGCTGACCCAGCTTGGCTATGCCATGGGTCTGCTTTTGCTGGTGCCGCTTGGCGATGTAGTCGAGCGCCGCTGGCTCATTCCGGGGCAGTTTGCACTGATCGCGCTGGCTTCCCTGCTGGCGGCCACGGCCGCGAGTGCCACCACCTTGATGCTGGCCTCCGTCCTGCTCGGCATCGGGGCCACGGCGGCCCAGCAGATAGTTCCGGTGGCGGCGACCCTGGCAGATCCCGCCCGCCGTGGTGCCGTGGTCGGCAGCGTGATGAGCGGCCTGCTGGCCGGGATACTGCTCAGCCGCACCGTCGCCGGCCTGGTCACCGCCTATGGCAGTTGGCGCGCCATGTTCTGGCTGGCCATTCCCCTGGCCCTGTCGGGGGCCCTGCTGATGGCCAGGATGATACCGTCCGGATTGCCGCGCTCTCCCCTCGGTTATGGCCGTCTGCTTCACTCTCTGGTCGGTCTGTGGCGCGAGGAGCCCGCCTTGCGCAGCGCGACCCTGACCCAGGCCTTGCTGTTTGCCTCCTTCAGCGCCTTCTGGACCGTGCTGGCGTTCTACCTGGCCGAACCTGCCTATGGGTTGGGGGCCGACGTGGCGGGTCTGTTCGGCGTCATCGGTGTGGCTGGGGTGGTGGCGGCCCCTCTGGCAGGCCGGATGGCGGATCGGTTGGGGGCCAGACCAGTGGTATTGGCCGGTGCCGTGCTGGTGGTGCTTGCCTGGATCTGCTTCGAGCTGTGGCTCTCTCTGGCCGGGCTGGCGTGCGGGGTCATCTTGCTGGATCTCGGCGTGCAGAGCGCACTCATCGCCCATCAGCAGCGCATCTATGGTCTGAGACCTGAGGCCAGGGGGCGCATCAATACCCTCTTCATGACCGGCATGTTCCTGGGGGGAACCCTCGGCTCCAGCCTGGGGATGCTGGTCTGGCAACAGGGACACTGGCTCGGGGTGGGAGCAGCCGGCATGGGGTTGGCCCTGGTTGCCTGTCTCTGCGCCCTGGCCGGCAGGCGGGGGCTGCAACCGGCCATCTGAGGCATGTGCAAGACAAAAGGCGACCCCAGGGTCGCCTTTTGTCTGTCTGCTCGGGATGGACTCAGAGCACCATGGCGGCAATCCAGCCGAAGATCACCAGGGGGATGTTGTAGTGGATGAAGGTTGGCACCACGCTGTCCCAGATGTGGTCGTGCTGACCGTCGGCATTGAGGCCCGATGTGGGACCGAGCGTCGAGTCGGAGGCGGGGGAGCCCGCGTCCCCCAGCGCGCCCGCAGTGCCCACCAGGGCGATGGTCGCCATGGGCGAGAAGCCGAGGTGGATGCACAGGGGTACATAGATGGTGGCGATGATGGGCACGGTGGAGAAGGAGGAGCCGATCCCCATGGTGATGAGCAGGCCCACCAGCAGCATCAGGAAGGCCGCCAGTCCCTTGTGACCTGCCATCATGCTGGAGACGGACTGCACCAGACTCTCCACCCCGTGGGTCTCCTTCATGACGGCGGCGAAGCCTGCGGCCGAGATCATGATAAAGCCGATGAGGGACATCATGCGCACACCCTGGGTGAAGGCATCCTGGCTCTCGCGGAATTTGATGACGCCGCCGCAAGTGAAGATGATGAAGCCTGCGAGCGCCCCCAGCACGATGCTGTTGGTCATCAGTTGCAGGCCGAGTGCCACGGCGATGGCCAGCAGGGCGACCCAGATGTGGTTGAGATTGAGCTCGACCGTCTCGGGTTCGGCGGCCAGGATCTTCTCCAGATCATACTGACGCGGCTTGCGGTAGCTGAAGAAGACGGCGATGAGCAGGCCGAGGAACATGCCGAATACCGGGATGGCCATCGCCAGGGGCAACTGGCTGAATTCCACCGGTACGCCGTTGTCGACGAGATTCTTGGCCAGGATGTTGTTCAGGAAGATGCCGCCAAAGCCCACCGGCAGCAGCATGTAGGTAGCGGTCAGGCCGAAGGTGATGACGCAGGCCACCTGACGGCGGTCGATCTGCATCTGGGCCATGACATGCAGCAGCGGCGGGATCAGGATGGGAATGAAGGCGATGTGCACCGGGATCAGGTTCTGGGAGGAGACGGAGACCGCGAGCACCGAGGTGAGCAGCAGGCTCTTGACCCAGAGAATGCGGGTGCTGCTGGCATCCTTGCCGAGCTGGTTGATGACCTTGCGGGCCAGCAGATCGGTGATGCCGGAGCGGGAGATGGCTACCGCGAAAGCCCCCAGCATGGCGTAGGAGAGGGCGATTTCTGCACCGCCGCCCAGGCCGCCGGTGAAGGTGCTGAGGGTCTGCTCGAGGGAGAGTCCGCCGAGCAGGCCACCCACGATGGCACCGATGGCGAGGGAGACCACCACATTGATCCGCAGCAGGCTGAGCACCAGCATCAGCGCCACCGCGATAACAACAGGATTCATTTGATTTCCTTATGGATTGTGTTGCTGTCAGTCGTGTGAAAGCCAGCTAGTTTGCGAAAAACAGGCTAAATGTCGAGAAAAAAATCGGCAGATCCCGGCCAAGGGACGCATCTTCTGCTGGCGGTGAACGGGAACCGGGAAAATGGCCCTTCTTCCTTGCCCAGACAGGTCCCCTCATGCAGACAGGCTGCCATGGGCAGCCTGTCTGGGCAGGGGCTGGGAGTGTTCAGCCCTCGTCTTCGGTGTCCGTCGTTTCATCCGGGTTGGCCAGAGGCCAGCCTCCCAGGCTCTTCCAGCGATTGACGATGTGGCAGAAGAGCTCTGTGGTGCGCTCGGTGTCGTAGAGGGCCGAGTGGGCCTCTTTGTTGTCAAAGGGGATATTGGCGCTCTGACAGGCCTTGGCCAGCACCGTCTGCCCCAGGGCAAGACCCGAGAGGGCGGCGGTGTCGAAGGTGGCGAAGGGGTGGAACGGATTGCGCTTGAGGCCGGCCCGCTCGGCGGCGGCCATCACGAAGCCGTGGTCGAAGGTGGCGTTGTGGGCCACTATGATGGCGCGACCACAATCCTGCTCCTTCATGCCCTTGCGCACCCCCTTGAAGATCTCGGTGAGTGCTTCCTTCTCGTCCACCGCGCCCCGCAGCGGGTTGAAGGGGTCGATGCCGGTGAACTCCAGCGCCGCTTTCTCCAGATTGGCGCCCTCAAAGGGCTGGACATGAAAATGGAAGATCTGGTCAGGGACGAGCCAGCCCTGCTCATCCATCTTGAGGGTGTGGGCGGCTATTTCCAGCAGGGCATCGGTCTTGGCATTGAATCCGGCGGTTTCAACATCGATGACGACGGGGTAAAAGCCGCGAAAACGGCCCTTGAGGGTGTGAACGGCGTCGGTCATGGTATCTCGGTCGGCGTGAAAGGAGGCGGCATTATGGCAAAAAAGCGGGCCCTTGTCCCTTATCTGCCGCCATGGGACGGCAAGAGGACCATTTTGAAACACCTGTGCTTATAATGGGCGACGTCAACCATGGAGGGAGAGGACGATGAAGAAGCTGGGATTGGCACACAAGATGATGTTGGTGGTCTGTCTGCCGCTGTTGGCCCTGCTGTTTTTCTCCGGCCGGTACGTCTATGAACGTTATCGGGTCGAACAGGAGATGAGCGGCGCCCTGGTCGCGCTGGCGGTGGTGAAGGAGGCGGCGCAGCTGGCCCATGAGCTGCAACGGGAGCGCGGCATGTCGGCCGGTTTCCTCGGCTCTGGCGGCAACAAGTTTCGCGATGCGCTGCCTGCCCAGCGCAAGGTGGTGGACAGCCTGTTGCAGCGTTTTCATCAGGATCCTGCCTTGCTGGCGCTGACGGAGGTGCAGCAGGGAGTGGCGGGACTCACCGCCATGCGTGAGCGGGTCAGCGCCCTGGGGGTCGAGGTGGCGGAACAGGTCGGCTTCTATACCCGCCTCGTGACCGCCTTGCTGGCGGTGGTGGACAAGATAAGCGTCGGCAGCATGGATGCCACCATCGCCCTGCAGACCAATGCCTACGCCGCCTTCCTGCAGAGCAAGGAGCGTGCGGGGCTGGAGCGGGCGACGCTCAGCAACGTCTTTGGCCGTGACAGCTTCACGCCTGCGCTGTTGCAGCAGTTCATCTCCCTGCTGGCGGCCCAGAACACCTATCTCGAACGTTTCCAGGCGGTGGCGAGTCCCGCCCAGCGTCAGTTGCTGAACGACAGCCTCGCCTCACCCGTGGTGGCCAAGGTGGCCGCCATGGAGAAACTGGCCTTGGACAAGGCGGCAAGCGGCGGTTTTGGCGTCGATGCCGAGGCCTGGTTTGCCTTGAGTACCGACAAGATAGGCCTGCTCAAAGAGATAGAAGACAGCCTCTATCAGCAGCTCTTCGAGCGGGTTGAACAGATGCGGGTCGGGAGTGCCAGTGACTTCTGGTGGGGGGCGGCTGGCGTGTTGCTGTGCATCGTCCTGACCACCTTCGTCTGCTGGCGGGTGGTGCGGGATCTGCATCTGGGCTTCATGGCCCTGCACCAGACCTTCAAGCGCCTGGTGCAGGAGAATGACCTGACCGTGCGGGTCGACTGGCGATCCGGGGATGAGCTGGGGGCCCTGGCGCGGGATCTGAACCATTTCCTCGGGCACCTGGAGAGTTTGCTGCTGGCTGTGCGCCACTCCTGTGACGTGCTGATACGCAGCGCCGCCAGCTCGGCCGAGGTCATTGCCGAGGTGAATGCCGGCGTAGTCAGGGGATGCGGGCAGGTGGATCTGGTGGCGACTGCCGCCACCGAGATGGCATCGACTGTCGCGGAGATTGCCCGCAACGCAACCCAGACCTCCCAGGCGACTCAGCAGGCCATCGGCCGGGCGAAGCAGGGTGACAAGGAGGTGGATCAGACCATCCACACCATCCAGCAGGTGGCGGGTACCCTGAGTGATACCCAGCAACTTGTGGACAGCCTGCATCAGGATACCGAGTCGGTGGGCGAAGCGCTCAACCTCATCAAGCAGATCTCGGACAGAACCAACCTGCTGGCCCTCAATGCCGCCATCGAGGCGGCCCGTGCCGGTGAATCCGGGCGCGGCTTTGCTGTGGTGGCCGACGAGGTGAGAGCGCTTGCCTCCCGTACCCAGCAGGCGGCGGATGACATAGAGCGGATGCTGGGCCGCTTGCGCCAGGGGGCCAACGAGGCGGTGGCTGCCATGCACACGGGCACCGAACAGGCGGGTCTTAGCGTGACGGAGGCCAAGCGGGCGGGGAGCGAGCTGACCGACATCGTCAACGAGGTGCGCAAGGTGAGCGACATGACGGCCCAGGTGGCCACCGCCACCGAGGAGCAGCGTTACGTGACCGACGACATCCAGCAAAACGTGATGACCATCCGCGATGTGTATGAAGCCCATCGCCAGCACTCCCATACCCTGCAACAACACAGTGCCGAACTGGATGCCCTGGCCCGGGATCTGGCGGGACGCATCGCCAGCTTCAAGCTGATGGCCCCTTCTTCCCCCCATTGAGCGTTTTGACCTAAAGCTTGTCCTGCCGCTGCCGATAGATAATTCGAGATAGTGTGGAGGACAAGCCGTTGAATGCTTGGGTGTTGGGGTTGATCAGCATATCAGTGAGTATGCAGTTGCAGGCGGGTGTGACCGAATTTGGCGCCGGTCTGGATCAATCCGTCTGGCGCCTGACCTCTGATACCCAGGTGGAGTGCAGGCTGGAGCATCCTATTCCCCGCTGGGGAACCGGGGCCTTTGTCAGCCGGGCCGGGCGCAAGATCAATCTGGATTTCGAGCTCAAGGGGCAGCGACCCCAGGCGCGTACTCAGACAGTGAGCCTCGGGATCATGCCCCCCAGCTGGCGTCCCGGGGTGGCCGGGCGACAGATCAGCCAGTTGCAGTTCTATCAGCAGTTTGACGGCCTGGTGGCGGGGCAGACCGCCTGGACCATGCTGGACGAGCTGGAAGGAGGGCGTATGCCGACTTTCCAGTATCGCGACTGGTATCGTCAGGACAGGCCGGTGCGGGTATCGCTCTCGTCGGTCAATTTCAGGGTGAAGTACCAGGCGTTCATGGACTGCCTGAGTGGCTTGCTGCCCTACAGCTTCAACGACATCGCCTTCAGCGTGCTCTCCTATGACAAGAACAGCGATCAGTTGTCACCGGCCTCCAAGCGGCGGCTGGCGATGATCGGTGACTATGTGAAGGCAGACAAGAGCATCGATGTGGTGGTGATCGACGCCTACAGCGACAGCTATGGCGGCCGCTGGCCAAACCAGAAGCTCTCCGAGAAGCGGGCGGATGCCATCAAGCAGGTGTTTGTGGATCTCGGCATCGAGGAGGGCAAGATCTCGGTGGAAGGGCACGGTGAGAAACAGCACGTGGCCTCCAACGAAACGGAAGCTGGCCGAGCCAAGAACCGCCGGGTGGTGATCAACATGGGACGCAACGGCACTATCTGATCCCGATGAGTCATCGAGAGGGGCGGGATTTTCGCTGTAGTCAGGAATAAAAAATGCCAGTCGGCGAACCGACTGGCATTTTTTTCACGGGTATCCGGGATTACTTGGCCAGGGATTCCGGCAGGTTTTCACGGATCTTGCCGAGCATCTCTTTCAGCACGCGGGGGTTGGCTACCACGATGTTGCCGGAGTTTTCGTAGTTGTGACCACCGACGAAGTCGGTGACGATGGCGCCGGCTTCTTTGGCCAGCAGCTCACCGGCGGCGGTGTCCCAGGGTTTCAGGCCGATTTCCCAGAAACCGTCGACGCGGCCAGCGGCCACATAGGCGAGATCCAGCGCGGCGGAGCCAGCACGGCGGATATCGGCACACTCGATGAACATGCTCTGGAACATCTTCAGGTAGGGTTCGATGTGGTGCTTCTGCTTGAACGGGAACCCGGTGGCCAGGATAGTGCCGGAGAGCTCTTTGGCCTTGCCGACACGAATACGGTAGCCGTTCAGCTGGGCGCCGCTGCCACGGGTGGCAGTGAACAGCTCGTCACGGATGGGATCGTAGACAACGGCTTGTTCGGTCTTG
Organism: Aeromonas sp. R5-1; assembly: GCF_040908265.1. NCBI lineage: Bacteria > Pseudomonadati > Pseudomonadota > Gammaproteobacteria > Aeromonadales > Aeromonadaceae > Aeromonas > Aeromonas sp. R5-1. Next base: position 59,916 of record NZ_JBFODJ010000033.1, on the reverse strand, counting down.
CCCTTGACGCGCAGAGCGATGGAAACGGCAAAGTGCGGAATGCCCTTGACCAGGTTGGTCGTGCCATCCAGTGGGTCGATGATCCATTGGTAGTCCGGATTGGTACCGGCAATCTCACCAGACTCTTCAGCAACGATGCTGTGTTCCGGGTAAGATTTTTTGATGGTGTGAATGATGGCCGCTTCGGCGTCACGGTCAACGTTGGTCACGAAGTCATTGCTGCCTTTCTGGATAACCTCGATGTTCTCGGGTTGAGAAAAGGCTTTTACTACTACTTGACCGGCGTTGCGCGCAGCGCGCACGGCGATATTCAGCATCGGATGCATAGGTTCACCACTGGATGTTAAAGAACGGGGGATAAAAGGACGCGACATCTTACCAAGATATTCGGGAATAGCAACTGCTATGCCCTCATTCGGTCAGGGTGGTGACTGACAGATCTGACGGCTCCAATAAAGACCTGTAATCAACTAGTCTTATCGCGACAGCCGGATAACAGGCTGTGGTGAGCATAGGGATATGAGCCATGAATCTGTCATTAATCAGTCAGAAACCGTCGTCGCCGACGACTCTGGGTGTGTTGGCCGCACTGCGTGCCGCCAGCGAAGAGAGCGATTATGTCACCGAGGTCCGGGTGGCGCAGCCCCAGCAGTGGCAGCCGTTGAAGGATGAAGCGGCGATCCTGCTGCTGGAAGAAGAGGGCGCTGCCTGGCCTGTTCCGCTCTGGCCTGCAGGAGGCAGTACACTGGGATTGCCGGTGCTTCCCCTGTTGGTGCATCGACAGTATGAACATCCTCCACAGGGGCCGGATGTCAGGGATCCGCATTTTTATTTCGTCTCCAACGGTATTCTGCTGGATGAGGCCGAACTGGCGGATCCTGCCTGCAGCCTGGTGCTGCAAAGCAAGTTTGAATCCTATTTCCCGCTGCTTTCCCGTCTTATCTTGCTGCGCCAGCGCCAACCAGGGGTACTGAGCAGCTAATCATCTCCCCCTCGATGCGGGCTGTTCAAGGGGCACAATATTTGTCATAACTGACCGATATTGTGCCGCTTTGCTATGGCCTGCGCAGCGGCTCACTGTGTGTTCGTCGACGGAGGTGACATGAAGGTTTATGAGCTGAGACGAGCCCCCAATGCCCGTCGGGTCAGAATGTTTCTGGCGGAGAAGGGGATCGAGATGGAATATCAGCAGGTCGATCTGGGGGCGGGGGAAAACCTGGCGCCCACCTTTTTGACCAAGAACCCGGCCGGGCGCATTCCTGTGCTGGAACTCGATGACGGAACCTGTCTGAGTGAAACCCTGGCCATCTGCCGCTATTTTGAAGAGCTCCACCCAGAGCCGAACCTGTTTGGCAGCACCGCGCTGGAGCGCGCCACCATAGAGATGTGGAGTCGCTTCATCGAGTTCAACCTCTGGCTGCCGACCGGTATGGCGTTTCGTCATATCACCGGTTTTTACAAAGACCGGGAGCGGGTCTTCCCCGAATGGGGGGAGGAGTGCAAGCAACAGGCTCAGATCTGGTTTGACAAGCTTGATGCCCGTCTTGCCGAGGTGCCCTATATTGCGGGGGAACGCTTCACCATCGCCGACATTCTTGCCCTCTGTACCATTGATTTTGGCAAGGTGGTCGGCCTGCGTATCACCCCCGAACAGCCCCATTTGCAGGACTGGCATGAACGGGTGAGTGCCCGGTCCAGCGCCCAGGCCTGATCCTTTCCCCTGAACGTTCAAGGAGTCCAAGATGATAGAGTTGTACACAGCCGCCACGCCCAACGGGTTCAAGGTGTCGATTGCCCTCGAAGAGCTGGGACTGCCCTACAAGGTCATTCCCCTTGATTTCGCGACCATGGAGCAGAAGAAGCCCGAGTTCCTGGCCATCAACCCCAATGGCCGCATCCCGGCCATCGTCGATCGGGACAATGGTGACTTCGCAGTGTTCGAGTCCGGCGCCATCCTTATCTATCTGGCGGAAAAAACCGGCAAGTTGCTGCCACAGGATCCCAAGCGCCGCTCCCAGGCCATCCAGTGGCTGATGTTCCAGATGGGGGGCGTCGGTCCCATGATGGGGCAGGCCAACGTCTTCTATCGCTATTTCCCCGAGAAGATCCCGGCCGCCATCGAGCGTTACCAGAAGGAGGGGCGACGCCTGTTCGAGGTGCTCGACGGTCATCTGGCACACCATGAGTATCTTGCGGACGAGTACAGCATCGCCGACATCGCTACCTGGCCCTGGGTGCGCATCCACGACTGGAGTGGTATCTCCATCGAGGGGTTGGTGCATTTGCAGGCCTGGATGGCACGCATGGAAGCCAGGCCCGCCTGCCAGAAGGGCATCACCATTCCACCGCGCAATGAGAGCCCCGAGGATCAGGTCAAGCGGGCGCAGCAGATGGTGACTCGCTGACACCATCATGATGGCCCTGACGGGCCATCTTTTTTATTCCCCTTTGACTCCCCGTTGTTTGACGATCTGCATCGCAGTCGCTTTTTGTCTTTCAAATAAGCCATTTATCAAAAATCAAAAGTCATTCTTCCTGATTAATTGTTATGTTATAACGCAACTTCTTTGGTTGATGAACATGAAGCTTGGATGGAAAGGATGACAAAAAAATGCACCGCAGCCGGGTGGTTCGCCCTGGCTCTGATGGCAGGAACGACTGCAGCCGACGGCAAACCGCTTGCCATGGTGGGGCCTTGGGAGATCCACAGTGTCGACCCCGCCAGCAACGGGGTCTTCTTTACTCGCATGCAGGTGGCGGAGACCCTGGTGGATGTCGATGGGAAAGGCAATCTGCAACCCGGGCTTGCCAGTGAGTGGTCGCGTAGCGATGACGGTCTGCAGTGGCGATTCACATTGCGCCCCGGGGCCCGTTTTCACGATGGCAGCGAGGTGAGCGCCGAGCAGGCCGCTTTTGCCCTGCAACAGGCCTGGCGCAAGCCCGGCGTGATGACCAGCACTCCCATTGCGTCCATCGGATCTGGAGATGGCGTCTTGAAGGTCACCCTGAGCGAACCCTTCGCCTCCCTGCCGGCCGTGCTGGCCCATCCCAGCACCCAGATCCTGGCGAAGGCCGCCTACGATGCCAAGGGGGAGGTAACCCAGGTGATAGGCTCTGGCCCCTACCGCATCACCCGCCTGCAACAACCCCAGCGGATAGAGACTGTGCGTTTCGACGGCTGGCAGGGGGTCAGGCCCGCAATCGAGGTGGTCAGCTACCTGACGGTGGGGCGTGCAGAGAGCCGCACCCTGATGGCCGAGAGCGGTCAGGCCGACATCGCCTGGGGGCTGGATCCGGTCAGCATCCGCCGCTTGCAGCAGGCGTCACGGGTCTCCATCGCCTCGGTCACCCTGCCACGAACCATCCAGCTCAAGCTCAATGGCGCCGATCCCCGTCTGAGTGATCCGGTGGTGCGCCGTGCCCTGAGTCTCGTCATCGATCGTCGTGGTATGGCAGCCGCCCTGTTGCGGGATCCCGAGATGGCGGCAACCCAGCTCTTTCCTCCCACTCTGGGGGAGTGGCACCAGCTCGGGTTGACGCCGCTTGCCTATGACGTCAAGGCGGCCCGGGCGGCCTTCGCGGCGGCAGGCTGGCAGCCGGGGGAGGACGGTGTGCTGCGCAAGGGGGAAGAGCGCTTCGCCCTGACCCTGCGTACCTTCCCTGACCGTCCGGAGCTGCCGCTCCTCGCCACGGCACTGCAGGCGCAGTGGAAGGCGGTGGGGGTGGATCTCAAGGTGGCGGTGGGCAACTCGAGCGAGATCCCGGCGGGCCATCAGGACGGCTCGCTCCAGCTTGGTCTCTACGCCCGCAATTATGCCCTGGTACCGGATCCCTTGGTCACTTTGCTGGGGGATTTGGCCCCTGCCGGTGCGGACTGGGGGGTGATGAACTGGCATTCCCCGGCCATGACGCAAACGCTGACCCGCCTTGCCACGCAAGCCTTGTCGCCCACAGACGCCGCTGCGGCTCGCCGGGAGATAGCCACGACACTGCAACAGGAGTTGCCGCTCCTGCCCATCGCCTGGTACCGCCAGAGCGCGGCGGTCAGTCGGGGGCTGGAGGGGTTTGAACTCGATCCCCAGGAGCGCAGCTATGGCCTGGACAGGTTGACATGGAGCGCACGATGACAGCGACACCCTTGTCTCGCGTCATGGGGATACTGGGTCAGCGTCTGGTGCAGGCGCTGGTGGTTGCCCTGCTGGTGGCCGGACTCTGTTTTCTGATGGTGCAGTCTCTGCCCGGAGACATCGCCTTTCGTATCGCGGCGGGTCGTTATGGCTATGACTATGTCATCGCCGAGACGGCCAACGCGGTGCGCAGCGAGCTGGGGCTGGCCGGCTCGGCCCTTGCCCGTTTTGGCGACTGGCTGTGGGCCTTGCTGCAAGGGGATCTCGGCAGCTCCCTGGTGACGGGCGCACCGGTCGCCACCGACGTGGGTCATCACCTGGGCGCCACCCTGACGCTCGCGAGCGCCTCCGTGGTGCTGGCGCTGGTGGTGGCGCTGCCGCTTGGCAGCCTGAGTGCGCTGCGTCCGGGGGGATGGTGTGATCGCCTGACCCTGGGCTGGAGCGTGCTGATGCGTGCGTTGCCCCCCTTCTTGCTCGGCCTGGTGCTCATGGTGATGCTCTCGGTGGAGCTGGGCTGGGTCAGTGCGGCAGGGCACGGGGAGGGGAGCAACCTGCTGCTGCCCGCCCTGACCCTGGGATTGGGGCTCTCCGGCGTGCTCTCCCGGGTGGTGCGTGAAAGCGTGCTCACCGTGGTGCAGTCCGGTTATTACCGATTTGCCCTCACCAAGGGGCTTTCGCCGGCCCGGGTTTTCTGGCGCCACGGTCTGCGCAACACCGGGGTCAGCATCATCGCCTACACCAGCGTGCAGCTGGTGCTGCTCATCGAGGGGGTCGTGGTGGTCGAGAGCCTGTTTGCCTGGCCCGGGATCGGCCATGCGCTGGTGCACGCCATCTTCTGGCGCGACATCCCCATGGTTCAGGGGACCGTGCTGGTGCTGGCGGTGCTCTTCGTGCTGCTCAATACCCTCACCGACCTGCTTTGTCTTGCCATTGACCCCCGTGGTCCCAAGGAGTCCTGATCATGTCGTTGTCTGTCAAAACGGGGCTGGGCCTGCTCCTGCTGGTGGTGCTGTTTGCCCTGCTGGGCCCCGTGCTCTGGCCCGATCCGGCGGCTCAGGATCTGGCACAGTTTCTGGCTGATCCCTCCTGGCAGGAGCCCCTCGGGCGGGATCAGATGGGGCGCAGCCTGATGGCGCGCCTCGCGGCGGCGACCCGGCTCTCCCTGCTGCTGGGACTGCTGTGCGTCATCACGGCGGCGCTGTTGGGGTCATTGCTGGGCTGGCTCTCGGCCTGGCGCGGCGGCTGGGTCGACGGTCTGCTGCGCAGCCTGGCCGACGGCGTGCTGGCCCTGCCAGGCCTGTTGCTGGTGCTGCTCTTCTCCGCCATGGCCCAGGGTGGCTTTGCCATCCTCTATCTCGGGTTGGCCATGGCCCAGTGGGTGGAGTATTACCGGGTGGTGCGTGCCCGCAGCCGGGGGCTGCTCGCCTCGCCCCAGGTGGAGGCGTCCCGTCTGCTGGGATTCGGCCATGCCCATGTGGTGCGGCGCCATCTCTGGCCCGAGCTCGCCCCCCAGTTGCTCACCATGATGGTCTTCGGCCTAGCGGGTGCCATTCTAACCCTCTCTACCCTGGGCTTTGTCGGAGTGGGCATTCAGCCGCCAACGCCCGAGCTGGGGCTGATGATGACGGAGGCGCTGCCCCACTATCAGGAGGCTCCCCGTCTGTTACTGGCCCCCATTCTTGTCATGGGGCTGATGTTGCTGGCCCTGGTGCTGCTTCATCAGACGCGCGGCCTTGACATGCCATCTTCACAAGGAGCCACCTCATGACGGCCATTCATATCAAGGGGTTGCAGGTCGATGATGGCCAGAAAACCCTGTTGCAGGCGCTGGATTTCACCATTCATCCCGGCACCGCCCTGACCCTGATCGGGGAGAGCGGTTCGGGCAAATCCCTGTTGGCTCATGCCCTGATGGGGACCTTGCCAGCCCCCCTGATAGGCCGGGGCGAGATGGTGTCGGGTGGCCGCCATCACAACCTGGCCGACACGCCTCGTCTGCGCACTCTCTGGGGGCGGGAGCTGGCGATGCTGCCCCAGGAGCCGGTGCTGGCGCTGGATCCCACCATGGGGTTGCTTGCCCAGGTGGAGGAGGGGCGGCTGCCAGGGGGCAAGGAGGCCCGATCGCGGGCCCGCGCCGCCCTCGAGCGGCTTGGACTGGCCGGGCGGGAGGGCGCCTTTGTACACCAGCTCTCGGGAGGCATGGCCCAGCGTGCGGCCTTTGCCGCCGCCACCCTGGGGGAGGCCCGTCTGCTGGTGGCCGACGAGCCCACCAAGGGGCTCGACAGCCGGGCCGCAGCCAGGCTGGGTGCCTTGTTGCTGGGCTACCTGGCCCGTGGACGCCATCTGCTGACCATCACCCATGATCTCTCCCTGGCTCGCGCATTGGGGGGCTGGGTGCTGGTGGTCAAGGGAGGAGAGATCGTGGAGCAGGGGCCCGCCGAGCGTGTGCTGCACACGCCATCCCATGCCTATACCCGGGCCCTGCTGGCGGCGGAGCCCTCCGCCTGGCCCGAGGCGGCTGTCCCTCCCACCGGTGACTGGCTCATCCGCGGGAAGGGGCTTGCCATGGGATATGGGGATCAACCCCTGTTCACGGGGCTCGACCTTGCCCTGGCGCAAGGGGAGCGAATGGCCATCATGGCGCCGAGCGGCGCGGGCAAGAGCACCCTCGGCAACGTGCTGCTGGGTCTGCAACGCCCCCTGCAAGGGGAGGTGCTGCGCCGGGAAGGGATAGCCCCCTGCCGCTGGCAGAAGCTCTATCAGGATCCGGTGCAGGCCTTTGCAAGCCGAGTGCGCCTCGCCACCCAGTTCGATGATGTGCTGCGTCTGCACAGGCTGCCTCGCCATCGGCTTGTCGACTATCTGGCCCGGTTGGGGCTGGATGAACGGCTGCTGACACGCCTGCCAAACCAGGTCTCGGGAGGGGAGCTGCAGCGGCTGTCGCTTATCCGGGCCCTGTTGCTGCGCCCCGTGCTGCTGTTCGCCGATGAGCCCACGTCCCGGCTCGATCCCCTGAGCCAGCAACAGACCATCGCCTGTCTGCTGGAGGAACTGGGAGAGATAGGCTGCGCCCTGCTGCTGGTGACCCATGACGAGGGGCTGGCCGACAAGGTTGCTCCTCGTTGTCTGAGACTGGGGGAGGCGGGTACCCCCATGTTCGAAGGCGCGTCGGCCGAGGTGAGAAGAGTGGGGTAAAGAGGGGACAGGATGAATCCTTCCCCCATGATGAGATGACAGTGACGGGGCCTTGGGCCCCGTCGCATTAGAAAAACTTGGGAAAGCAGATTATAAAGTTTCGTTCGTTTTTTGTGATATGAATCACTAAGATTATCCCAAGCCAGAGAGCGTCCTGCTGCTGGCGGGTGCGGGTCCTCCGCCTTGTTCCTCTTCAACGACCTTTGTCAGACACCTCCTGCAGATCCCTGCCCGGAGGGTGGCGGCTTTTTGATCTTTTTCGGACGACAGTATGTATCGGCACAGCTTCTATCCCCTGTTTTTCCTGACCATTCTGATGGTCGCCGTGGGTCAGATGACCCAGACCCTCTATGTGCCCTCCATTCCCATGATGGCGGGGGACTTCCATGTGGCCTCCGGCCAGCTGCAGGCGGTGATGGCCTGCTACCTCATTCCCTACGGCCTCTCCCAGTTCGTTTATGGCCCCTTGTCGGATCGCATCGGTCGTCGCCCTGTGCTCATCATCGGCATGATGATCTTCCTGGTCGGCACCCTCACCATCCAGCTGATCCCGAGCTTCACCGCCTTGCTGGCGGGCAGCCTGATCCAGGGGCTGGGCACCGGGGCAGGGGGCGCCATGAGCCGGACCGTGATGCGCGACCGTTACAGTGGTGCCGAGCTCAACCGTGCCAACAGCCTGGTGAGCATGGGGGTCATCTTCTCCCCCCTGCTGGCACCTGTGCTGGGCGGCTGGCTCACCGAGCTGTTCAACTGGCGTGCCGGCTACTGGTTCCTGTTCGGTTTTGGTGCCCTGACCACCCTGGCGCTGCTGGCCTGGTTTGGGGAGACGCTGCCAGCATCCGCCCGCCAGCATTCGCTGCGGGTGGGCGCCGCCTATCGTCATGTGCTCGGCAACCCGCGCTTTCAGGGCAACCTGCTCTGTCTGATGGCCACCTTTGCCGGCCTCGCGGTGTTCGAGGCGGCGGCCGGGGTGTTGCTGGGGGACGTGCTCAAGCTGAGTGCCCGCACCGTCAGCGTGCTGTTCGTGCTGCCGCTGCCCGGTTATCTGTTCGGCGCCTGGCTCTCCGCCAAACTGAGTTTTCGCCTGAGCCAGGGCAAGCTGATGCGCCTTGGCATCGCCTTCCTGGCCCTGGGGTCGCTCATCATCCTGGTACCCGGGCTGCTCGGCATGGTGAGCGCTGCCTCCCTGGTGGGCGGGGCTGCGGTCTACTTCATTGGCAGCGGCATTCTCTATCCGACCGCCACCTCCTGTGCCATCGAGCCCTTCCCGGGTCAGGCGGGCACCGCGGGAGCCGTGCTCGGGGGCATGCAGAATCTGGGGGCTGGCGTGGTAACCCTGCTGGCCGCCAGCTTCCCGATGACGGGGCAGGTGACCCTGGGGGCCATCATGACGGTGATGGTGCTGATCGTGGCCTTGAGCTTTGTGTGGCTGCGCCACCACGGCGCGCCCCACGAGCAGATGGCCGTCTGACACGGCCAAGAGCCCGTCTCGTTGGCGGGCTTTTTATTGCCTCCTGCCGGGTGGTGAGACGCCGCAGGGGAGTGGAAGGGGGGGGGACCGCGCAGGCAAAGAAAAAGCCCGTCGTGATGACGGGCTTTTTTGGGTAGGTACCCCGGAGATGCCGTTGCCGGTTTGGGCCCTTGAACCGTCGGTTCAAGGCGGAGATCTAATCTGGCCGCAGGCTTCTCGGTCGGGCCGAGCATGCTCAATAGCCAGAAGGCAGACCCCCTGTTTGGTATGAATATCGGCTCGGGGACTTGAACCGGCTGACAAACACTCCAGGGAATTTCAAAACTCGGTGCGATTAGGGCTGTTGCGCCTCTTCGCTGGATTCACCGTATTGTCCGTGCTCGATCAAGGCGGCTTCGATGGTGCGTTGCAGCATCTTGATCCGCTTGTCCATGGTCTCAGAGTATTGGTGGTTTTTCTCTTTTTCAAGGCAGAGCTCGTGACAGAAATTGAGCGCTGCCATGACGGCCAGCTGTTCGTTGCTGGAGACCTTGGAACGTTGACGAAGCTCAATGAGCTTGTCGGTCAGCTGGTCGGCGGCCTGGCGCAGGGCATCTTGTTGTCCCAGGGGACAGGACACCTTGTAGGGACGTCCCAGAATGACGATTTCTACGGCCTCTATGCTCATGCCTTCCTCAATACGGCGGGGCTGATTTCCGCCTTTATCCACGTGGACAACTGGGCGGGACTATATAGCGCAGATGCAGAAGTTTCAAGGCCTTGCTGGCTCTGGCAGGGGGAGAATGCTAGGATCTCGGCCATAAATTCTGCATATTTGCCTGAACTTTGAGCGGATCCTAGATGAGCAAAACAAACCCCCTGAAATACGCCGCCGTGGCGGACCTGATGGCACAGCACGACCTCATGGCGACGGCCGTCGAGGCCCATGGCGTGATCTGCGGCCTGGTGTGCGGTGGCGTGGCCCTGGACGACAAAAGCTGGCAGCCCCATTTCAATGATCTGATCAACGACGGTTTCGGTCTGCCGGCACCGGTGCGCCAGGTGATGACCGACCTCTATCACGAGGTGATCGAGAGCCTGATGGCACAAAAGGGCGTCGAGTTGCTGCTGCCAAGCGACGAGGCGCCGCTCGATGAGCGCATCGACTCGCTGGTGGACTGGTCCCAGGCCTTCCTAGCCGGCTTTGGCGTGGTCCAACAGGAGCTCTCCAAGGCATCCGAAGAGCTGCAGGAGATGATTCAGGACATCGCCAGCATCACCCAGGTCTCTGCCGAGTTCGATCAGGAAGATGAAGAGAACGAAGCCTCCTTCCTGGTGCTCTACGAACACGTGCGCCTCGGGGTCATGATGGCGTTCGAGGAGTTTGGCAAGCGCCCGGCCGCGCCGAGCACGCCGCCGACCCTGCACTGATCTGCCCGCCCAGCGGGTCAATGAAAGAGCGCATCACGGCGCTCTTTCTGTTTTACAAGGGGTGAGAGCAGGGGAGGTACTCTGCTAACCCATGGCGCCAAAGCGGTTTTTTGCCCGTGGCTTCGCATCCCGTCCGCCACCTTTGTGGTAGGATTGGCCCACGTTTTTTCGCCTATGCCCTCTTCTCATGTCTCAATCTGATCTGGTTCACGTCGACGTGGCTATCGTCGGCGGTGGTATGAGCGGTGCCGTGCTGGCCCTCTCCCTTGCCGCCCTGAAAGGACAGGATGGCGCCCCCCTGCAGATCCTGCTGCTGGAGGCGAGTGCGCCCGAGCTCAATGCTCATCCCGGTTTCGATGCCCGTGCCATCGCGCTTTCCGCCGGTACCTGCGAGGCGCTGGCTCGTCACGGCCTCTGGCCGCACCTGGTACCCCACTGCTCCCCCATCACCCATATCCATGTGTCGGATCGGGGCCACTGTGGCCAGACCCGGCTGTCGGCGGCGGAGTATGGTCTACCCGCCCTCGGTCAGGTGATCGAGCTGTCGGCGGCGGGCATCGTGCTGCAAGAGGCGATCGCCGCCTGCCCGCAGATCCGTATGTTGTGCCCGGCCAGGCTTGAGGCCATCGACCCCGACGAGGCGGGAGTGACGCTCGCCCTGGAGGGCGGCGCGCGCTACCGCACCCGGCTGCTGGTGGCGGCCGACGGGGGCCACTCCTTCGTGCGCCAGCATTTCAAGATGCCGGTCAGGCGCCACGATTATGGCCAGAGCGCCATCATCGCCACCGTCAAGACCGCCGAGGATCCCGCCGGGCGGGCCTTCGAGCGCTTCACCGATGGAGGGCCGCTGGCCCTGCTGCCCATGCAGGACGGCCTCTCCTCCCTGGTGTGGAGCGTGCCGCGGGACGAGGCACAGGGGCTGCTTGCACTGGATGACGCCGCCTTTCTCGCCCGTCTGCAGCAGGCTTTTGGCTGGCGCCTCGGGCGCATCGAGCGTACCGGCGTGCGCCACCTCTATCCGCTGGTGCTGACGGTGGCCGACTACCCGCTGGCCCAGCGCACCGTGCTGGTGGGTAACGCCGCCCACCTGCTGCACCCCATCGCCGGTCAGGGGTTCAACCTCGGCATGCGGGATCTGGACGTGCTGACCCGGACCCTGGCCCGTGCGCTCGCGGCGGGGGAAGACATCGGCGGCTTTGAGGTGCTAAGCGGCTACTGGCAGCAGCGGCGGGACGATCAGGCCCAGACCGTCTGGCTCACGTCCTCCCTGGCCCAGCTCTTCTCAAACCATCACGCTCCCCTGGTGGTGGGCCGCAATCTGGCGCTCTCCCTGATGGGCAGAGTGCCCTGGCTCAAGGCACCGCTCGCCTCCCGCACCCTGGGATTCGTGGACGAGGTGTGCGGCCAATAAGCGCTGTCGCCCCGGCGGCAAAGACGATTTCGAGCAAGAGGCACGCCTGTGGGCGTCGCCTCGCAGATCCTGGCGACTCGCCCGGAAAGGACACAAGAGAATGCAGATGCAAGATGTGGATGTGGTGATCGTGGGGGGGGGCATGGTGGGCCTGGGGCTCGCTGCCGCCCTCAAGAACCGGGCGATCAAGGTGGCCATCGTGGAAGGCCGGCTGCCCGATGCAACGCTTGGTGAGACGCCGGACAACAGGGTCAGTGCCCTGAGCCTCGCGAGTCAGCACATCCTGCAAGGGGTCGGCGCCTGGGACGGCATAGTGGCGCGCCGCCTGCAGCCCTATGAGAAGATGCAGGTGTGGGAGCAGGACAGTTTCGGCCACATCGGTTTCGATGCTGCCAGCCTGCGTCAGAGGGCCCTTGGCCACATCGTCGAGAACCGGGTGATCCAGCTTGCGCTGCTGGACGCCATCGCGGGGGCCAGCAATATCCAGATGCTGACCCCGGCCCGGGCCACCAGCCTGCAGTGCGGGCCAGCGGGCGCCCTGCTGCTGCTGGAAGATGGCCAGGCCCTCTCGGCCAAGCTGGTGGTGGCCGCCGACGGCGCCCACTCCTGGGGGCGCCGTCAGGCCGATATCCCGCTCACCAGCTGGGATTACGGTCATCACGCCCTGGTGGCGACGGTGCGTTGTGCCGAACCCCATGAGGCGGTGGCGCGCCAGATCTTCACCCCCGAGGGGCCGCTCGCCTTCCTACCCCTGTGGCAGCCCGACCTCTGCTCCATCGTGTGGTCTGTGCCCGCGGCCCGCGCCGAGGCGCTCTGCGCCCTGGATGACGACGGCTTCAACCGCCAGCTCACCGCCGCCTTTGATGGGCGCCTCGGGCTGTGCAAGGTGGAGGGGGCTCGCAGCGCCATTCCGCTGACCGCCCGCTACGCCCGCGACTTTGCCCGCGAGCGCCTGGTGCTGGTGGGGGATGCGGCCCACACCATCCACCCGCTGGCGGGGCAGGGGGTGAATCTGGGCTTGCTGGATGCCGCCGCCCTGGCGGAGCAGATCCTCATTCATCACGGCAAGGGCGCGGACATCGGCCTGCTCGCCAACCTGCGGGGCTACGAGCGCTGGCGCAAGAGCGAGGCGGCGCGCATGCTGGCGGCCATGGAGGGGCTCAAGCGACTGTTTGCGGGCAGCAACCCCCTCAAGAAGCTGGTGCGCGGGGTGGGGCTTCGCGCCGTCGACGGTCTTGGTCCCCTCAAGCAGGGCATGATCCGGGCCGCCATGGGGCTGGATGGGGAGCTGCCCACCCTGGCCAAAGGTGAAAAAATCTAATATTACCCCGGGGTTTTAACAAAAAAACTAATCTGACAGGGCGAGATGCCCCTTCGGGGTGTCAGCCTTTAATGTTGGCGAGAAGCGAAACGTTTTTCTGTAAATTGTGACGGGACGGTAAAAATCAATATTAAATCCCGCAATGGCGCGGTTTTGGCTGTTTTTATCACTGTTTTTGCCTTAGTGTCTGGTGTCAGTGAGTTGGGTGAGGATTAGTTTTTTTTGAGCGGTGCCCCGGCACGCTTGTCATATAATCCGCTCCGTTCAAGGAATCACTCCTGCCCGCCCGGGCGGGAACGAGCACAGAGCTTGTGGTCCGTAGTTCCCGACGAGCCGGGGCGGATTGCGAGTGTTGTCGCGAACGCTTAAGGAAACACAGCGATGATCCAGACTACTGTATTGCATCCGAAACACCTGGAAGCGGGTGCCAAGATGGTGGACTTCCACGGTTGGGAGATGCCCATCAACTACGGTTCCCAGTTGGAAGAGCACCATGTGGTGCGCACCGATGCAGGCATGTTCGATGTCTCCCACATGACCATCGTCGATTTGACCGGCGAGCGGGTCAAAGCCTTCCTGCAACACCTGCTGGCCAACGACGTGGCCAAACTCACCGTACCCGGCAAGGCCCTCTACAGCGGCATGCTCAATCCGGAAGGCGGCGTCATCGATGACCTCATCACCTATTTCCTGACCGATACCTTCTACCGCCTGGTGGTGAACTCCGCCACCCGCGAGAAGGATCTGGCCTGGATCCGCCATCACGCCATCGACTTTGCCGTGAGCGTGACCGAGCGCCCCGAGCTTGCCATGATCGCGGTGCAGGGCCCCCACGCCAAGGCCAAGGCGGCCAAGGTGTTCACCCCCGAGCAGAATGCGGCGGTCGAAGGCATGAAGCCCTTCTTCGGTGTGCAGGCCGGGGATCTCTTCATCGCCACCACCGGCTACACCGGCGAAGATGGCTACGAGATCGTGGTCCCCCAAGAGAAGGCATGCGATCTGTGGCAGGCCCTGCTGGACAACGGCGTGGCCCCTTGTGGCCTGGGTGCCCGTGATACCCTGCGCCTGGAAGCGGGCATGAACCTCTACGGTCAGGACATGGACGAGTCAATCTCTCCGCTTGCCGCCAACATGGCCTGGACCCTGGCCTGGGAGCCTGCCTCCCGCCAATTCATCGGCCGCGCCGCCCTGGAAGCCCAGAAGGCCGCCGGCAACCAGCCCAAGCTGGTGGGTCTGGTGATGGAAGAAAAGGGCGTGCTGCGTGCCGGCATGCCGGTCACCTTCACCAGCGAGAGCGGCGAGACACGGGAAGGGGTGATCACCTCCGGCTCCTTCTCGCCCACCCTGGGTTACAGCATTGCCCTGGCGCGGGTGCCCCGTGATATCGGTGAACAGGCCCAGGTGGAGATCCGCAAGAAGCAGGTCACCGTGAAAGTCACCAAGCCGGCCTTCGTGCGCAACGGCCAGCCGCTGGTGTAATCATTGATTGCGGCGAGGGTTGACCTTCGCCGCCCCATTTTTGTTGAAGCGATCCAAGAGCATAAAGGAAGCACAAATGAGCCATATCCCGAGCGAACTGAAATATGCCACCTCCCACGAGTGGGTCCGTGTTGAAGCCAACGGCGAAGCCGTGGTCGGCATCACCGAGCACGCCCAGGATCTGCTGGGGGACATGGTGTTCGTCGATCTGCCGGAAGTGGGCAAGCAGGTGAGCGCCGGTGAAGATTGCGCCGTGGCGGAGTCCGTCAAGGCCGCCTCCGACATCTACAGCCCGGTGAGCGGCGAGATCCTGGCCGTCAACGAGGAGCTGGAAGGCAGCCCCGAGCTGGTCAACTCCGACCCCTACGGCGCCGGCTGGCTGTTCCGCATCAAGCTGGACGACGCGGGCGAGCTCGCCAACCTGCTGGATGCCGAAGGCTACCAGAACGTGGTGGACGAAGAGTAATGCCCCCGGGCCCTGCCAACACAGCAGGGCCCTCTTGTATGACTGCCATCCTGCGGCCATGGCGGTTGCAGAATGGGCGCAGCCTTTGCACCTTCGGGATGCCCTTGCCGCATTCCCCGTCTGCCCGCGGCGGACACAGAACATGAGTGGAGCCGGTTTCGACCGGCTACAGGAACATCAGGTCTTGGTTGTCAGGATGTCATGCCAGGACCTATTACCAGGAAATAGGGAAATGACCCAGTCACTGTTTGAACTCGAGCAAAAAACCGATTTCATCCGCCGTCATATCGGCCCGGGTGAGGAAGAACTGCGGGCCCTGCTCGCCACCGTGGGGGCCGAGAGCCTGGACGATCTGATTGAGCAGACGGTCCCCGCCGCCATCCGTCGTCCGGGGCCGCTTGGTATCGGCGCCCCCATGACCGAAGTGGAGGCCCTGGCCAAGCTCAAGGGCTATGCGGCCAAGAACCAGATCGCCAAGAGCTACATCGGCATGGGCTACCACGACACCCACGTGCCCCACGTCATCCTGCGCAACGTGCTGGAAAACCCGGGCTGGTACACCGCCTACACCCCCTATCAGCCCGAGCTGGCCCAGGGCCGTCTCGAAGCCCTGCTCAACTTCCAGCAGCTGACCCTGGATCTCACCGGCATGGATCTGGCGAGCGCCTCCCTGCTCGATGAAGCCACCGCCGCCGCCGAAGCCATGGCGCTGGCCAAGCGCATGGCCAAATCCAAATCCAACCTCTTCTTCGTGGCCGACGACGTTCACCCCCAGGTGATCGACGTGGTCAAGGAGCGCGCGGTCCACTTCGGTTTCGATGTGGTGGTCGGCCCTGCGGGCGAGGCCGTGAGCGAAGAGGTGTTCGGTGCCATGTTCCAGTACCCGGGCACCACCGGCAATGTGACCGATCTGCGTTCCCTCATTGCCGCCGTCCAGGCCCAGAAGGGGCTGGCCTGCGTCGGGACCGACATGCTCTCCCTGCTGCTGCTCAAATCCCCAGGTGAACTGGGTGCCGACGTGGTGTTCGGCAGTGCCCAGCGCTTCGGTGTGCCCATGGGTTACGGTGGCCCCCACGCCGCCTTCTTCGCCACCCGCGACGCCTACAAGCGCTCCATGCCGGGTCGCATCATCGGCGTCTCCAAGGATGCCCGTGGCAAGAGCGCCCTGCGCATGGCCATGCAGACCCGCGAACAGCATATCCGCCGCGAGAAGGCCAACTCCAACATCTGTACCGCCCAGGTGCTGCTGGCCAACATGGCGAGCTTCTACGCCGTTTACCACGGGCCGGTGGGGCTGAAAACCATCGCCTCCCGCGTGCACCGTCTGACCACCATCCTGGCGCTCGGCCTTACCGCCAAGGGCGTGGCCCTCAAGCACGGAAGCTGGTTCGATACCCTCACAGTACTGACGTCGGACAAGGCTGCACTCATTGCCAAGGCCGAACGGCTCGGCATCAACCTGCGTGCGGATCTCGATGGTGCGGTCGGTGTGTCCCTCTCTGAAACCACCACCCGAGGCGATGTGGCCGAGCTGTTCGACCTGTTCCTTGGGGCGGGTCACGGCCTCGATGTGGAGGCCCTCGACCAGGCCGCCCAGACGCATCAGGCGATCCCGCAGGATCTGCTGCGCACCGACGCCGTGCTGACCCACGAGGTATTCAACAAGTACCACTCCGAGACCGAGATGCTGCGCTACATCCACCGTCTCGAAGCGAAAGATCTGGCCCTGAACTACGCCATGATCTCCTTGGGCTCCTGCACCATGAAACTCAATGCCACCGCCGAGATGATCCCGGTGACCTGGCCTGAATTCGGCAAGCTGCACCCCTTCGCGCCGCTCAAGCAGACCCAGGGTTACCAGCTGCTGCTGGCAGATCTGGAAGACTGGCTGGTGAAGGTGACCGGCTACGATGCGGTCTGCATGCAGCCCAACTCCGGCGCTCAGGGCGAATACGCGGGCCTCTTGGCCATCAAGAAGTACCACGAGTCTCGCGGCGAGGGGCATCGCGATGTCTGCCTCATCCCGGCCTCTGCCCACGGCACCAACCCGGCCTCCGCCCAGATGGCGGGCCTCAAGGTCATCGTCACCGCCTGTGACAAGGCAGGCAACGTGGATCTGGACGACCTGCGGGCCAAGGCCGCTGAGGTCGGAGACCAGCTCTCCTGCCTGATGGTGACCTACCCCTCCACCCACGGGGTGTACGAGGAGACCATCAAGGAGGTGTGCGACATCGTTCACCAGTATGGTGGTCAGGTGTACCTCGACGGCGCCAACATGAACGCGCAGGTCGGGCTGACGGCGCCAGGCTTTATCGGCGCGGACGTCTCTCACCTCAACCTGCACAAGACCTTCGCCATTCCTCATGGTGGTGGCGGTCCGGGCATGGGCCCCATCGGCGTGAAGAAACACCTGGCACCGTTTGTGGCCGGTCACGCCGTGGTCAAGACCGACAAGGAGAGCCGTGACAACGGCGCCGTGTCTGCCGCTCCGTTCGGTTCGGCCAGCATTTTGCCCATCAGCTGGATGTACATCGCCATGCTGGGGGACGAGGGGCTCAAGAAATCCACCCAGGTCGCCATCCTCAACGCCAACTACCTGGCCAAGAAGCTCGGCGAGTCCTTCCCCGTGCTCTATACAGGTCGCAACGGCCGGGTGGCCCACGAGTGCATTCTGGACATCCGCCCGCTCAAAGAAGCCAGTGGCATCAGCGAGATGGACGTGGCCAAGCGCCTGATGGACTACGGCTTCCACGCGCCGACCATGAGCTTCCCGGTAGCGGGCACCCTGATGGTCGAGCCGACCGAATCCGAATCCAAGCGCGAGCTGGATCGCTTCGTGGAAGCCATGACCGCCATCCGCGCCGAGATTGCCCGGGTAGAGGACGGTCACTGGAGCCTTGCCGACAACCCCCTGGTCCATGCGCCGCACACCCAGGACGACGTGATGGATGCAGAGTGGAACCGTGGCTACAGCCGCGCCGAGGCGGTCTTCCCATCCGACGCGGTGCGCGCCAGCAAGCTGTGGCCGTCGGTCAACCGCATCGACGACGTCTATGGCGATCGCAATCTGTTCTGCTCCTGCGTACCCACCGAGGATTACGCCAAGTAATCGCGGCGCCGTGAAGAGCTGACAGCCAATATGCACAAGGCCACCCCCAGGGGTGGCCTTGTTGTGTGCGGCGCCCGTGCGAACGGGCTACTCGCCCCGGCGCGCCGCCTCGATGGTGGCAATGTCAATCTTGCCCATCTGCATCATGGCCTCGAAGGCGCGTCTCGCTGCCTCGGGGTCGGGATCGGTGATCGCCTCGGTGAGGACCTGAGGGGTGATCTGCCAGGAGATGCCCCACTTGTCCTGACACCAGCCGCACTCGCTCGCCTGACCGCCATGGTCGATGATGGCGTGCCAGTAGCGATCCGTCTCGGCCTGGTCCTGGGTAGCCACCTGAAACGAGAACGCCCAGTTGTGGCGGACCCCGGGCCCGCCGTTGAGGCCGAGGCAGGGGATCCCCATCACCCTGAACTCGACCGTCAGCACGTCTCCTTCCTTGCCAGCGGGATAGTCGGCCGGGGCCCGGTGTACGGCACCGACGGCGGAGTCGGGGAAGAGGCTGGCGTAAAACCGTGCGGCCTCCTCGGCATTCCCGTCATACCAGAGGCAAATCCTGTTCTTGACTGGTCTCATTGTGTCGCAGCTCCATCCTGGTGTTTGTCCTTCGACGCCCGTGAGCGGGCGCCCCGATGGGTATCCTGCCGCCCGCAGCGCCTGCTGCTTCGCTGGGTGACAAGCCAGCCTGTACGCCGTTTGCCACCCGCTTGGGGCTTGCATGATGGGGTCAAGTGTAGTGGCATGGGGATCCTGGTCACCAGGCCGGGAGCCGGCATGAAGGCCGCAGCAAGAGAGGAGTCTGCCATGGACAGTACCCAGCGATTCTCGACCCGGGTCGAGGCCTATGTGAAATATCGACCCGGTTATCCCGCCGCCATGCTGGATTTTCTGGCAAAGGAGCTGGCCATGGGGCCCGAGTCCCAGGTGGCCGACATCGGCGCCGGCACCGGCATCCTGACCGCCCTGCTGGCCCCCCGGGTCGCGCGGGTCTGGGCGGTGGAGCCCAACGACGATATGCGGGCAGCCGCCAAACGGCTGCTCGCCCAGGTGGGGAACATCGGCTGGCTGCACGGCAGTGCGGAAGCCACGGGCCTGCCCACGGGGGCGATGGATCTGGTGACGGTCGCCCAGGCGTTTCACTGGTTCGATCGCGCGGCTTTTCGGCAGGAGTGCCAGCGGCTGCTCAAGCCCGGTGGCCAGGTCGCCCTCATCTGGAATGACAGGCTGACGAATACCCCGTTTCTCAAGGCCTATGAAGAGGGGTTGCACGCCTACTCGGGGGATTACGAGGAGGTCAATCATCGCAACCTCGGCGAGGCGGATTTTCGCGCCTTCTTCACCGGGGAGTACCGGCTCGATCGCTTCGAGAACAGCCAGCTGTTCGATCTTGACGGGGTGCTTGGACGGCTCAACTCCTCCTCCTATGCACCTGTGGCGGGCACGCCGGCCCACGATCAGATGACGGCGCTCGTTCGCCGCGAGTTTGCTCGCCATGCCGTTGACGGCAAGATAGCCTTCAACTATTGCACCCTGGTCTACAGTGGCCGGGTGTAGAACCGTTCAGCGCTGACATCCGCAGTGAAAAGGCCCCCGCCAGTGATGGCGAGGGCCTTGTTTCATTTTGGCGGTCTGTATCCGGGCGATGCGAAAGAGACCGTCGCGCGGCGAAGGGGCGGTATCAGCCCTGATCGATGCCGAGAATGGCCATGGCCTTGGCCAGTGTATCGACCGATTCCTGATGCTTGCCCGCGTTGTGCAAGGTCTCTCCGTCCGCTCTCAACTGTTTTACCTCGGCCAGTTGTTCGGCACTGAGGGCGGGGCCTGCGGCCAGGGCGTCGTCTATCTTCTTCATGTCCATGGGGCAGTGGAAGGCGAGGGCGCTGCCGCAAAAGAGCAGGGCGGCCAACAACAGCATGAGTCTCATCTTTCGGATCTCCATGTGGGGTTCCCGTCAAGCATAGCCCCGCAGGGGGAGGGCATTCGGGTTGAAGGGGGCGGGAGGCAGGGGCTACCATGACCCTTTTGTTGCGAGGAGGCTCCATGGCACTGACAAGGTTGCTGTCCCCCCTGACCAGTCTGGTGATCTTCATTCTGGGTCACGGTCTGTTCAATACCCTGCTGACGGTGCGTCTCTCCGCCGAGCAGGTGTCCACCCAGGCCATCGGTCTGGTGTCGGCTGCCTATTTCGGCGGCCTGGTGTTGGGGACCTTCATCAATGCCCGCCTCATCATCCGGGTGGGGCATATCCGGGCCTATGCGGCTTATGCCTCCCTGCTCTGTTTTCTGTTTCTGCTGCACGGCATGGTGGTGGAGCCTGTCACCTGGGCGGCGCTGCGGCTGATCGGGGGGTTTGCCACCGGCGGCCTGTTCGTGGTGCTGGAGTCCTGGATGCTGGTCTCAAGCACCCCGGCGAACCGGGGGCGGTTGATGTCCCTCTACATGATCCTGCTGTACGGTTCACTTGCCCTGGGCCAGCTGCTGCTCAAGCAGGTGGACCCCATGGTGCTGACGCCGTTCGCCCTGTGCGCCATGGCGGCGACCCTCTCCGTGGTGCCTCTGGCTCTCTCCCGGGTGGCGACGCCGGCCATGGTGGCACCCCAGCCGGTGGGAGTGCTGGAGCTGGTGCGCCTCACCCCGGCGGGAATGGGCAGCAGCTTTACCTCCGGCCTCATCCTCGGGGCCATCTATGGGCTGTTGCCGCTCTATTTCACCGACAGCGGCGCCTCCCTCTCCCAGGTGGCGGACATGATGGCGCTGGTGATCCTGGGGGGGATGTGTCTGCAATATCCCATCGGGCGTGCATCTGATCGTTACGACAGACGGTTGGTGATCCTGCTGCTCTGCGCCCTGCTGACCCTGATCGCGTTGTTGATGGTGCTGCTGCCGGAGCCCTGGCGCGAGCCAGTCGAGGGGACTCTTGTCTTCCTGCTGGGGGGCATGGCGTTCTCTATCTATCCCTTGAGCCTCAGCCATGCCTGCGATGAACTGCGCCCGGATCAGGTGCTGGGGGCAAACCAGGGGCTGCTGCTTGCCTACAGCCTGGGAGCCATGACGGGTCCGCTGCTGGCCCCCTTAACCATGGCGACGTTCGGACCACAGGGGCTGTTCGTCTACTTTGCCCTGTGCGGTCTGCTGCTGTCGGCCTATCTCGGCTGGCGCAGGCGTAAGCGAGCCCCCATTCCGCTGACGGAGCACCAGGTCTTCATGCCGGTGCCCCCCAACACCCCCATGACGGCGGAGCTGGAGCCAAGAACGGATCTGGAAGGGGAGGCAGTGCCGGCGAGCTATCCCGCGACTGATGCAGAAGAGAGAGCGGTGAGTGAAGAGGGGCAGGAGAGGGACGCGCCGCAAGGACGTTGAAGGCTGCCGACCCAACGACAGGGATAAAAAAACCGACTCCAGGGAGTCGGTTTTTTGTTGGGCGGTTATCAGGCGGTCACGGCATCGGCCTGGGTAGCTTGTGCTTCCGGTGCCGGGTTGCGAATGAGGTAATCAAACGCACCCAGGGCGGCGGTGGCACCTGCCCCCATGGAGATGATGATCTGCTTGAACGGCACCGTGGTGGCATCCCCTGCGGCATAGACGCCGGGCAGGGAGGTGGCACCCTTGGTGTCGATCTCGATTTCGCCAAAGCGGGTCAGGGCAATCTCGCTTCCTTTGAGGAACTCGGTGTTCGGCACCAGGCCTATCTGGACGAAGATGCCGGCCACCGCCAGATGCTTGATCTCGCCGGTAGTGCGATCTTCGTAGTCCATGCCCACCACCTTGCTGCCGTCGCCGATCACTTCGGTGGTGCGGGCGCTCATGATGATGTCGATATTGCCCATGGAACGGGCCTTCTTCTGCAGCACGTCGTCGGCGCGCAGGGTATCGGCGAATTCCACCACGGTGACGTGCTCGACGATGCCGGCCAGATCGATGGCCGCCTCGATGCCGGAGTTGCCGCCACCGATCACCGCCACGCGCTTGCCCTTGAAGAAGGGGCCGTCACAGTGGGGGCAGTAGGCCACACCCTTAGTACGGTACTCGAGTTCACCCGGCACGTTCAGGTCGCGCCAGCGGGCACCGGTCGCCAGGATCACGGCGCGGCTCTTCAAGGTGGCACCGGAGGCGAGGTCCACGTTGACGTAACCATCCTTGCTGATGGCGGCGGCACGCTGCTCGGTGATCACTTCCACGCCGTACTGCTTGACGTGCTGCTCCAGGCTGGCGGCCAGCTTGGGGCCCTCGGTGTAGGGCACGGAGATGAAGTTCTCGATGCCGACGGTGTCCATCACCTGGCCACCGAAACGCTCGGCGACAATGGCGGTGCGAATGCCTTTGCGGGCGGCATAGATGGCCGCGGCGGCACCGGCCGGGCCACCGCCCACCACCAGCACGTCATAAGGCGCTTTTTCGCTCAGCTCTTGCGCCTTGCGCTCGGCAGCGCCGGTGTCGAGTTTGGCAACGATCTCTTCCAGCGAGATGCGGCCCTGGCTGAACGGCTGACCGTTCAGGTAGACGTTCGGGACCGCCATGATTTGACGCTCGTTCACCTCATCCTGGAACAGGGCACCGTCGATCATGGTGTGGGTGATGCCGGGGTTCAGGGTGGACATCAGGTTCAGGGCCTGTACCACGTCCGGACAGTTGTGGCAGGAGAGGGAAATATAGGTCTCGAAGTGGAACTCGCCCTTGAGGTTCTTCACCTGCTCCAGCACGGCCGGATCGGCCTTGGAGGGGTGACCGCCGCTTTGCAGCAGGGCGAGCACCAGGGAGGTGAATTCATGACCCATGGGAATGCCGGCAAAGTGCACGCGCGGGGCCTGGCCCTGGGGCGCGATGCTCATGGAAGGCTTGCGGGCGTTACGACCATCGGTCAGGGAAATCTTGGGGGACATCTCGGCTATCTCGCTGGCCAATGCCAGGAGTTCGGCGGATTTGTCGCTGTCATTGCCGGACACGCTGATCTCGATGGGATTGACGATGTACTGCAAGTAACCGTTGAGTTGTTGTTTGAGGTTGGTATCTAACATGGTCGAATTCCTTCTTGCTGAATGCGGGTCGGCACGATGACCGGATACAGAAAACAGAGGTCCACACAGCAGACCGGCGCATTTTCTGAGGGCCGTAAACAAGACCGGCCCTTGAACGGGCCGGTCTTCAGAGCGGGGAGGCTTAGATTTTGCCTACCAGATCCAGGGACGGGGCCAGGGTGGCGTCGCCTTCTTTCCACTTGGCCGGGCACACTTCACCCGGGTGGGAAGCAACGTACTGGGCAGCCTTGACCTTGCGCAGCAGTTCCAGTGCGTCACGGCCGATGCCGCCAGCGTTGATTTCAACGATCTGGATGACGCCTTGCGGGTCGATGACGAAGGTACCGCGGTCAGCCAGGCCAGCTTCTTCGATCATCACGCCGAAGTTGCGGGTGATGGTGCCGGTGGGGTCGCCGATCATCGGGTACTGGATCTTCTGGATGGTGTCAGAAGTGTCGTGCCAGGCCTTGTGGGTGAAGTGGGTGTCGGTGGAGACGGCGTAGATCTCGACGCCCAGCTTCTGGAATTCGGCGTAGTTGTCGGCCAGGTCGCCCAGCTCGGTCGGGCAGACGAAGGTGAAATCAGCCGGGTAGAAGAACACCACGGACCACTTGCCTTTCAGGTCAGCGTCAGACACCTGAACGAATTTGCCATTGTGATAGGCGGTGGCGTTGAACGGCTTGATTTCAGTGTTGATGTAGGTAGACATGTATTTGCTCCTTGGTGATGTACATATGCCTGTCTGGTGTTGAAGAATCGTGCCAGACGAGGCGCTTAACTTTCGATGGAGTCATCATAGTGACTTTTTCTAATCGGTCAAAGCCACAATTTTGAATCACATAAATCTATTTATTAGATAGACCATCACAACTGTACCTAACATGAATATCTCAGGCCTTCGGAGATAACTCATTGTCGAAGTTCAATTTCTGTCCTGCATGTCACATTTTCAAGGGCTGGGCCGGATTTGTTTTCATTGCGTGAGCAGAGAAGGGGGCAGACGAGGCGGCGCAGTAGAAAAAAGAGGGATAAAAAAATCCCGGCGCCGTCGCACAGACAGGGCCGGGTCATCAAACAAGGAATGGCGATAAATATGCTTTACAGCAAAGACTAACTACGGGGTGTGCAAACTTGCAAACATATGAAGAGAAGATGGCGGGTGCACAATCCTCATCTCCTCTTCGGCAACCATTGCATGGTGGGCATCATAGTGTGATGAATGTCACAACACAAGTTTTGTGGTGTAATTTTACAGTCAAATTGAAAGTGTTTCACTTAAATAGCCGTTAAATTAGGCTGAAAACGCTTTTATTGTAATTTTATTACAGAATTTTAAGATCAAAAGTCGGTTGGGGGCTCCTGCTCCTCCATCAGCTCCAGCAGATTGATGGCCACGGCGATGAAGTCCGACTCGGTGACGATGCCAACCAGCTTGCGCCCCTTGAGTACCGGCAGACAGCCATATTTGTGGCGCTGCAGATACAGGGCCGCCTCCTTGATGCCGGCGTGGGGATCCACGCTCGCCACCTGACGAGTCATGATCTCGTCGAGCTGGACGCTGTCGGTGAACTCCGCCTCCCGCTCGGGGTTGATCAGCAGCAGCTTGGATTCACGGGTGGCCAGGATGTCCGAGAGGGTGACCAGACCAAGCAGATGCTGGTGTTCATCGACGATGGGAACGTGACGGATCCGCTCCTGCTGCATCAGCTCCATCGCCTGCTTGACGCTGTTTTCCGGACCCAGAGTAAAGGGGTGTTCAGTCATGATCTCGGAGAGGGTCATCATGGTGGGCCTCCTTGTGTGTCTGCTTCCACCCTAGCCCAGCCCCCGTCGCCAGAACATGATCGGGGTCAATACAAAACCTTAAAGGTTTTTTAACGGGCCCAGCCTCACAAAATGGCCCGCTATCCCTTGTCTTCCTTGGGTTTTTAGTCTTTTGGGTTGCCTTGGAAGAGGGGGATAACTAGACTAGCCGCCGATTCCCCCGAGGTGAAAGATGCAAGTATCCGATTTTCATTTTGATCTGCCAGACGAGCTGATTGCCCGCTATCCCATGGCGGAGCGTACCGCCAGCCGCCTGCTGCAGCTCGATGGTCAAACCGGCGCCCTGCGCCACGGTCATTTTGTCGATGTGCTTGACCAGCTCAACCCCGGCGATCTGCTGGTGTTCAACAATACCCGGGTTATTCCGGCCCGCATGTTTGGCCAGAAGGCCAGCGGCGGCAAGCTGGAGGTGCTGGTGGAGCGCATTCTGGACGAGCACAGCGTGCTGGCGCACGTCCGCTCGTCCAAGTCCCCCAAGCCAGGTACCCGTCTCCTTCTGGATGGCGGTGCCGACGGCGTGCCCGTCGAGGCCGAGATGCGTGCCCGCCACGACGCTCTGTTCGAGATCCACTTCCTCGACCCGCGCCCTGTGCTGACCATTCTGGATGCCATCGGCCACATGCCGTTGCCTCCCTATATCGACCGCCCCGACGAGGATGCCGACAAGGAGCGCTACCAGACCGTCTACAACCAGAAGCCGGGTGCCGTGGCGGCGCCGACCGCCGGTCTGCACTTCGACGAGCCGCTGCTCGAGCAGATCCGTGCCAAGGGCGTGGAGATGGCCTTCGTGACCCTGCACGTGGGGGCGGGCACCTTCCAGCCGGTGCGCGTCGACAAGATTGAAGATCACCACATGCACTCGGAATACGCCGAAGTGCCCCAGGAGGTGGTGGATGCCATCGCGGCGACCCGCGCCCGCGGCGGTCGGGTGGTTGCGGTGGGCACCACGTCGGTACGATCCCTCGAGAGCGCAGCCAAGGCGACCCTGGCCCAGGGCAAGCCGCTGGCGCCCTTCTTCAATGACACCGACATCTTCATCTTCCCCGGTTACGAGTTCCAGGTGGTCGATGCCATGATCACCAACTTCCACCTGCCCGAATCCACCCTGATCATGCTGGTCAGCGCCTTTGCCGGCTATGACAACGTGATGGCCGCCTATCAGGCCGCCGTGGCGGGACAGTATCGTTTCTTCAGCTACGGGGACGCCATGTTCGTCACCCGTCGCCGGGTGCAGGGTTAAGCCTTACCCTTCAGAAGTCGTTCAGGCTCTGCTTGTCAGTATGCCGGCCGGCTTCATATTACCGGGCCCCTCGGGCCCTTTGTTGTCAGACTGTTTCTCTGACTGAATAGAGGTAGCAATGAAATTTGAATTGAAAACCACCGATGGGCGTGCCCGTCGCGGTCAACTGGTGTTCGAGCGTGGCGTGGTCCAGACCCCGGCCTTCATGCCGGTCGGCACCTACGGCACCGTCAAGGGGATGACACCGGAAGAGGTGCGTGAGACCGGTGCCCAGATCCTGCTTGGCAACACCTTCCACCTCTGGCTGCGCCCGGGTCAGGAAGTGATGCGCGCCCACGGCGATCTGCACGACTTCATGAACTGGCAGGGGCCCATCCTGACCGACTCCGGTGGTTTCCAGGTGTTCAGTCTGGGGCACATCCGCAAGATCACCGAGGAGGGGGTGCACTTCCGTCATCCCATCAACGGCGAGAAGATCTTCCTCGACCCCGAGAAGTCCATGGAGATCCAGTACGATCTGGGTTCCGACATCGTGATGATCTTCGACGAGTGCACCCCGTACCCGGCCACTTACGAGGAAGCGCGCAAGTCCATGGAGATGTCCCTGCGCTGGGCCAAGCGTTCCCGTGACAAGTTCGATGCACTCGGCAACAAGAACGCCCTGTTCGGCATCATCCAGGGTTCTGTCTACGAACCGCTGCGGGATGTGTCGCTGGACGGTCTCCTTGAGATCGGCTTCGACGGTTACGCGGTCGGCGGTCTTGCCGTGGGTGAGCCCAAAGAGGACATGCATCGCATCCTTGACCATGTCTGCCCGAAAATTCCGGCCGACAAGCCGCGCTACCTGATGGGGGTGGGCAAGCCGGAGGATCTGGTGGAAGGGGTGCGCCGCGGTATCGACATGTTCGACTGCGTGATGCCGACCCGCAACGCCCGCAACGGTCATCTCTTTACCACCGATGGCGTGGTCAAGATCCGCAACGCCAAGTACCGGGAAGACACCAGCACCCTAGATGCGGACTGCGATTGCTACACCTGCAAGAACTACACCCGTAGCTATCTGTACCATCTGGACAAGTGCAACGAGATCCTCGGTGCCCGTCTGAATACCATCCACAACCTGCGTTATTACCAGCGCGTGATGCAGGGTTTGCGGGACGCGATCGAGCAGGGTAAATTAGACGACTTTGTAACTGAGTTTTACCGTCGGCAAGGGAAGCCTGTGCCTCCACTGGCTGAAAATGACGTGAAATAACAACGACATATAAGTTAGTATTCAAATCTACATCAATAAGAGGTTGTTAAATGAGCATTATCTCCAAGGCGTATGCAGAAGGCGCGGCTCCGGCAGCACAGGGTGGTGGCATGGAAATGATCATCATGCTGGCCGTGTTCGGTCTCATCTTCTACTTCATGATCTACCGTCCCCAGGCCAAGCGTGCCAAGGAGCATCGCAATCTGATGAGCTCCCTCTCCAAGGGCGACGAAGTGCTCACTTCCGGTGGCCTGGTCGGCAAGATCGCCAAGGTTTCCGCCGACAGCGACTACATTGTGCTGGCCCTGAACGATCAGACCCAGGTCACCATCAAGCGTGACTTCGTCTCTGCCGTTCTGCCCAAGGGTTCTATCCAGTCCCTCTAATCTCCCGAGGAGCACAGCGTGTTAAATCGCTATCCGCTGTGGAAATACCTGATGGTGATCGTCGTGATCGCCATCGGTTTTCTATATGCAGCCCCCAATCTTTACGGCGAAGACCCGGCCTTGCAGGTCTCTGCCAGCCGTGGTGCCGAAGTCAAACTAGAAACCCTCGATCAGGTGAAGGAAACCCTCGACGAGGCGAAGATCCCGGTCAAGCATGCGGCGTTCGAGCACGGCTTCATCCTGATCCGTTTCAACAACACCGAAGACCAGCTCAAGGCGCGCGACATCGTGGCCAACAAGCTGGGCGACAATTTCATCACCGCCCTCAACCTGGCACCGTCGACCCCCGCCTGGCTTGAGGCCATCGGCGCGGCGCCCCTGAAGCTCGGTCTTGACCTGCGCGGCGGCGTGCACTTCCTGATGGAAGTGGACATGAATGAGGCGCTGGCCAAGCAGCAGGAACAGATGGTGCAGGATTTCCGCGCCGAACTGCGCACCCAGAAGATCCGCTACTCCGGTGTGCGCCGGGTCGGGGATCAGGTGCAGGTGGTCTTCCGTGACGAGGCCGATCAGGCCAAGGCACTCTCCTTCCTGCGTCGCCAGAATGCGGATCTTGTCTTCACCACCGACCAGAAAGGGGATGACTTCATCCTGCTGGCCACTCTGAGCGAAGCCAAGGTCAAAGAGGTGAAGAAGTATGCCCTCGAGCAGAACATCACCATCATCCGCAACCGGGTGAACGAACTGGGTGTGGCCGAGCCGCTGGTCCAGCAGCAGGGCGGTGAGCGTATCATCGTCGAGTTGCCGGGGATCCAGGACACCGCCCGTGCCAAGGAGATCCTGGGTGCCACCGCGACCCTGGAGTTCCACATGGTCGATGAGGCTGCCGATATCCAGGCCGCTGCCGCAGGCCGCGTGCCGCCGAGCTCCAAGGTCTACAACGATCGCAACGGTCGTCCCGTGGTACTGCAAAAGCGCGTGATCCTGACCGGTGACCACATCGTGGGTGCCCAGTCCGGTTTCGATGAATACAGCCGTCCTCAGGTCAACATCAAGCTCGATGGTCAGGGTGGCAACAAGATGGCCAACTTTACCAAGGACAACGTTGGCAAGGGGATGGCGACCGTCTTCATCGAGTACAAGCCGGTGGGTCAGCCTGGTCCGGACGGCAAGCGCAAGTTCCGCAAGCAGGAGGAGGTGATCAACGTCGCCACCATCCAGTCTCGCCTGGGTAGCCAGTTCCGCATCACCGGGATCGACAACGCCAACGAAGCCCACAACCTGGCGCTGCTGCTGCGTGCCGGTGCCCTGATTGCCCCCATTCAGATCGTCGAAGAGCGCACCATAGGCCCGAGCCTGGGTCAGCAGAACATCGACAGCGGGATGGAAGCCATCGGCTGGGCCATGCTGGTGATCGTGCTCTTCATGGGGATCTACTACCGTGCCTTCGGCTGGGTGGCCAATCTGGCGCTGACCATGAACCTGGTGCTCATCGTCGGTATCATGTCGATGATCCCGGGGGCCACCATGACCCTGCCGGGCATCGCCGGTATCGTGTTGACGCTGGGGATGGCGGTGGATGCGAACGTGCTGATCTACGAGCGTATTCGTGAAGAGATCCGCAATGGTCGCGGGGTGCAGCAAGCCATTCACCTGGGCTTTGACCGCGCCTTCTCCACCATCGCCGACTCCAACGTCACCTCGCTCATCACCTGCGTGATCCTGTTCGGTATCGGTACCGGTGCCATCAAGGGCTTCGCCCTGACCCTCGGGATCGGCCTGACGGCGTCCATGTTCACTGCCATCACGGTATCCCGCGCCATCATCAACCTGGCCTGGGGTGGACGGCGCATCGACAAGCTGCCGATCTAAGGAAGAGACATGTTTCAAATTCTACATTTTGAAAAGCCCATCCCCTTCATGCGTTTCGCCAAGCTGGGTATGGTCCTCTCTGCTCTGGTAACGGTGCTCGCCCTCTACGTTCTGTACGATCGTGGCCTGAACTGGGGGCTGGACTTCACCGGCGGTACCACCATCGAGGTGGGGTTCCAGCAGTCGGTGAGCCTGGACAAGATGCACGAGGCGCTGGATCAGCAGAAGATTGACGGGGCGACCCTGCAGTTCTTCGGCTCCAGCCGTGATGTGCTGGTGCGCATGGCCCCCCAAGAGGGCGTCAAGGTCGAGCAGCAGGGCAACGAGGTCCTGGCGGCCGCCAAGCTGGTCGACGAGAGCGCCGTGCTCAAGCGTGTCGAGTTCGTCGGTCCCTCTGTGGGTGACGAGCTGGCCACCGACGGTGCCCTGGCCATGCTGGCCTCCATCATCTGTATCCTGATCTACGTGGCGGTGCGCTTCGAGTGGCGTCTGGCCACGGGGGGCATCCTCTCCCTGGCTCACGACGTGATCATCACCCTCGGCATCTTTGCCTACTTCCAGTACGAGTTCGACCTGACCGTGCTGGCGGCGCTGATGACGCTGGTGGGGTACTCCCTGAACGACACCATCGTTGTGTTCGACCGGGTGCGGGAGAATTTCCGCAAGGTACGCCGTGGGGACACCGCGGAGATCATGGATCTCTCCATGACCGAGACCCTGAGCCGGACCATCATCACCTCGGGGTTGACCTTCGTGGTGGTGGTGGCGCTGCTGCTCAAAGGCGGGCCTCTGATCCACGGTTTCTCCATCGCCATGGTGATCGGGGTGGCCTTCGGGACCTACTCCTCCATCTATGTGGCGAGCGCCTCAGCCATGTTCCTCGGGATCAAGCGGGAGCACATGCTGCCGACCCAGGTGGAAAAAGAGGGCGCGGATCAGCAAGAGATCCTGCCGTAACAGACAAGGGCGCCGCAAGGCGCCCTTTCTCTTGTGGCCGGGGTGAGTCATGATGCTCCCCACAATCCAGCATCCATTACCCAAAGCAAGGAGCAAGCCCATGCAACACAATCCCCGTTTTCTGGCCCTGGTAGAGGCCATCCGCCCGCAGGTGCAGGAAACCGATGTGCATCAGATCAAGCGCTGGCAGGATGAGGGCCGAGCATTTCATCTGATCGACGTGCGCGAAGAGAGCGAGTGGGCCAGGGGCCATCTGCCGGGAGCCGCCTATCTCGGGCGCGGGGTGATAGAGCGTGACATCGAGACCCGGTATCCGGATCCCGACACCGAACTCTACCTCTATTGTGGTGGGGGATTTCGCTCCATCCTGGTGGCGGATAACCTGCAGAAGATGGGTTATTCCCGGGTCGTCAGCGTCGATGGAGGCTTTCGCGGCTGGAGCGATGCCGGATACCCTGTCGAATCCTGATTTATTTGAGGGAGAGGGGCTGCGCCACATGACAAACGGCCCCGTGATCTTTACCATATGCGGGGTCAAGCGTAAGCGTCGGAGTGTTCATTGAACGTCAGGATAGGGATTGGATACCTCACGGGTATCCTGTTGTTGCTCCCCTTGTGGGGTTGCAGCAGTAGCAGTCAGGTAAAAGCGCCTCAAGTTCCCAAGCCGCAACCCGCTTCACTGGTATTGGCGACCCCCTTGCAGGTCTCCTACCAGAGCGAGTTGGCGTTGGCGCGACTCGGGCAGATGCTCAGTGAAATGGAATTGACGACCGAACAGCGGGCAGAACTCTTCTATGAGCGTGCCGTGGTGTTTGACCGGGTGGGCTTGCGTTCCCTGGCGCGACTCGACTTCAACCGCGCCCTGCGGGAGAAGCCGGATTTTGCCGAGGCCTACAACTTCATCGGTGTCTATCTGGTTCAACAGCAGAACTACGACGAGGCCTATGAGGCGTTCGACTCCGCCCTGGAGCTCGCCCCGGATTACGACTACGCCTATCTCAACCGGGGAATCGCGCTCTATTACGGCAATCGCCCCGAGCTTGCCGCGGCGGATATGAAGCGCTTCTACGAGGCGCAACCAGAAGACCCTTATCGGGTGATCTGGCTCTATCTGGCCGAGCAGAAGCTCAACGGACCGGCGGCCATGAGCCGGATGCGCGAGCGGCTCAACAAGTATGACGACGACGCCTGGAACTGGGATCTGGTGCGCCTCTATACGGGCGACATCAATGCCACCCAGTTGATGAGCAACGTGGTGAAAGGGGTCAAGGACAACAGGGAGCTCGCCGAGCGCCTGTGCGAGACCTACTTCTACCTCGGCAAGTTCGAGCTGGCCAAGGGTAACCGCAAGGAAGCCATCAGCTACTTCAAGCTGGCGCTGGCCAACAACGTCTATGACTTCATCGAGCATCGCTATGCCTTGCTGGAGCTGGAACTGATGGCGCGCAAGCCCCAGCCACCCGGAGCCCAGGGCAAGAGCGGCAAAGCGTGACTAAACGGGTTTGATCCCCACGAAAAAGGCCTCTTGACGAGGCCTTTTTGCTGTCTGGTGACACGGGGTGTGCCGCTACTCCACCAGGCTCATGCCGGGGATCTGGCGCCAGTAACCGTTGCAGTCCCGCTCCTGCAGCAAGGGCAGGGGGGCCATCCCCTGTTCGTTGGCCTTGAAGCGCTCCAGCATCGTCAGGGTCTCCATGCCTTCGGGCGAGAGGCGCACTACATCCACCAGCCCCTCCATCCCCTTGAGCTCGTTACCCAGGTTGTAGCAGTAACCGGACTGGGTCTGGATGCCGTTGAGGTTGAACACCTTCTGCCCTTCGCGACTGCTGGCAAGTCGCCCGGTGGGGTAGTGGATGCAGGCAAGTTCGCAGTTGTCCTTGGGCCGGTCGAGGGAGCGGGCGGTGAAGCAGCGTGCCGAGTAGGCGAGCGGCAGATGACCATAGGCGAACACCTCAACCTCGAACTGCTGGCGCTCCCTGCCCAGATCCTGATTGAGCTGCATCAGCCAGTCGCGGGAGAGCTCCACCGGCATCACCCAGCGCTGCATCCCCTGTTTAAGCAGCATGCGCAGCACGTCGGCGTTGTAGGCGTTGATGGCGGGGCCGCAGACGAACGGCAGCCCGGCTTCACTGGCGAGCTGGACGGCCCCCAGATCGTTGGCCTCGATCATCAGCTCGCCGTTGTCGATCAGTCGCTTGACCTCCTTGAGCTCGGAGGGGGCAGAGATCAGCGCCAGCGTGGAGAGCACCGCCTGCCTGCCCGAGGCGGTCACCTGACGGGCGAGGGCAATCCAGTCATCCACTTTCAGTTCGCGCCGCTTGCTGCAGACGGTTTCCCCCAGATAGACGATGTCGGCCTGGCTGGCGGCCACCGCCTGATAGAAGGCCTGGGTGTCGGCCTTGGGCCAGTAGAAGAGCAGGGGGCCGAGAGAGAATTTCATGAACAGGGCTCCTTATTGCCACTGGCGATGATAGGCACCGAGGGTGGTCTGGCTCCCCTCGGAGACGCGGGCGAGCTGGGCATCCCACTCAGCCTTGACCTGATAGGCCTCGGGGTTGGCCTGATAGGCGTCGATGGCGGCGCGCCAGACCCGGGTCACCTGCTCCACATAGGCGGGGCTGCGCTGGCGTCCTTCAATCTTGACTGACTGGATGCCGGTCTGGAACAGCTCGGGCAGGAGGCCGAGGGTGTTGAGGCTGGTGGGCTCCTCCAGCGCGTGATAGGTCTGGCCATCCACCTCGAAGCGCCCCTTGCACAGGGTCGGGTAGCCGGCGTTTTCCCCCGGGCCGTAACGATCGATCAGCACCTCGTTGAGTCGGGATTCGAGGCCGCTCGGGGTCTCTTCCCAGCGCACGAACTTGGCCGGTGAGCAGGCGCCGACGGTGTTGGGGCTCTCGCCGGTCATGTAGGAGGAGAGGTAGCAGCGCCCCTCCGCCATGATGCAGAGGCTGCCGAAGGCGAACACCTCGAGGCCGACGTCGGTCTCGCGGGCAAGCTGCCTGACCTGATGCATGGAGAGCACCCTCGGCAGCACCACCCGGCCGACGTTGAAGTGCTGCTGGTAGAAGCGGATGGCGGCGGCGTTGGTGGCGCTGGCCTGGACCGAGACATGCAGCTCCATGTCGGGATGGCGGCGGCTGGCATAATCGAGCACGGCGAGATCGGCGATGATCAGGGCATCGGCACCGAGCGCCACCCCTTTGTCCACGGCCTGCTTCCAGCGGGCGTCGGAGCCCGGGTGGGCGAAGGTATTGATGGCGATGTGCAGCTTGCGGCCATGCTGGTGGACATAGTCAACCGCTCTTTCCAGCTTGCTGTCGGTGAAGTTGAGCCCGGCGAAGTGGCGGGCATTGGTGTCATCCTTGAAGCCGATGTAGACCGCATCGGCCCCGTTATCCACGGCTGTCTTCAGTGCCGGCAGGCTGCCTGCCGGGCAGAGTAATTCCATCGGGTACGCTCCGAGAGGGCAAAAATGCAAAAGTGGCCCGATTGTATTCATGCTTGCCCTCCCGCTTTTTGACCTGAGGCAGCTTTAGGTGGCTTTACCCTTCTTGAGGTAAGTGGGCACAAGTTTGATTTTCAACAGGATCTTGCCGAAGGGGCTGTGCTTGAATGCGCAAAAAACTGGGAGTTTATCGTGTTTCAACATCTGCAACGTCGCCTGGTCGAACAGGCACCCCGTCTCTTGCGCCACCCCCTCAAGCTGGTGCCCTTCCCTTTGCAACAAAACCTGATGGAGGCCCTGCTGGGCAGGGTATTCCGGGAGGCCATCGAAGAGGGGGAATTTGCGTTTCTTGCGGGCAAGTGGCTGAAAGTGGAAGTCAGCGATCTGGGGCTATGCTGGTTTATCAGCGAGCAGGAGGGAAAATTGGTGGTGGCAAGGAAGTGTGAGCATGCCGATGTCTGTTTCAGCGGCAATAGCCAGGATCTTGTTCTGATCGCCGGGCGCCGTGAAGACCCGGATTCCCTCTTCTTCCAGCGTCGGCTGAAGATAGAGGGGGATACCGAGCTGGGCCTGGAGGTGAAAAATTTGATGGACAGCCTGGATCTGGACGGGCTGGGATTGATGAAATTCCCCCTGATGGATCTGGCGACCTTTATCGAGCGGGCCCGCGAGACGCACGTGCCCACTGCCGCGACAATGGGCTGAGCCGTTTTCTTGCCCGAGTGCTGCGGAACAGGTGAACCTGAGCCGCAGTACCCCACTGTCAGCGTGACCACGCAGGGTGGGGATGTATCATCTGTCTGTTTGTGCAGAAATGCCTGGTCGGAAGCGGTGCCAAAATAGCGATTGGTTATGTTACAATTGCGCGCCATTTTTGACTGAAGATTGACTGGGCATGTTGGATCAGATTCGTATCGTGTTGGTAAACACCTCTCACACCGGCAACATGGGATCCGCGGCGCGGGCCATGAAGACCATGGGGCTGACTCAACTGGTGTTGGTCGATCCCCAGGCCCAGCCGGATGAGGAGGCCGTCGCCTTGGCGGCGGGGGCGAACGATATCCTGTCTCGCGCCCGAATCGTGCCGACCCTGGATGAAGCCATTGCCGACTGTGGTCTGGTCATCGGCACCAGTGCCCGTTCCCGCACCTTGAGTTGGCCCATGCTGGATCCCCGTGAAGCGGGCGAGAAGCTGGTTGCCGAGGGCATGGAGCACCCGGTCGCGTTGGTGTTTGGCCGTGAACGTACCGGCCTCACCAATGACGAACTGCAAAAATGCCACTTCCATGTGGCCATTCCCGCCAATCCAGAATACAGCTCCCTCAATCTGGCCATGGCAGTGCAGACCCTTTGTTACGAGGTGCGGATGCGCTGGCTGGAAGTACAGAACCAGGAGCATTCGGCCCCGGAGGATGAGCGGGTCGAGTACCCCAGCGCCCAGCAACTGGAAGGGTTTTATCAGCATCTGGAGCAGACGCTGCAAAAGACGGGGTTCATTGCCGATGACCATCCAGGCCATGTGATGAGCAAACTGCGTCGTCTGTTCAATCGGGCCAGACCCGAAGCGGTGGAGTTGAACATCCTGCGGGGCATTCTCACCTCTGTCCAGAAGTCCAGGGCACAGGATTAATCCCGACTGATTTACTCAAGCATATACTTGACTGATTTAGTCGGGTATGTGACCATATGCCACATATTGATTGGTTCGCAAGACGGTAAGGCATATGAGACTGACCTCAAAAGGACGTTACGCGGTGACAGCCATGCTCGACGTGGCGTTGCATGCAGAGCAGGGGCCCGTGCCCCTGGCTGATATTTCAGAGCGCCAGGGCATCTCCTTGTCCTATCTGGAACAACTGTTTGCCCGTCTGCGCAAGCATGGTCTGGTGAGCAGCGTACGTGGCCCCGGTGGCGGCTATCGCCTCGGTCTGGCCCCTGGCGAGATCTCGGTCGGTCAGGTGATCACCGCGGTCGATGAATCGGTCGATGCGACCAAGTGCCTCGGCAAAGGGGGCTGCCACGGTGGTACCCAGTGCCTGACCCACTCCTTGTGGCGGGATCTGAGCGAACGCATCTCCAGTTTCCTGGGGGATATCACCCTGGCCGAGCTGGTTGGTCAGGCCGATGTGCGCCGTATCGCCGGCAAGCAAGATGAACAAATGAAGACCGTGTTGTCCCTGGTTGATCGGGCCGAACGCGGTGATGTGAGCTTGAAAGTCCAACTATAAACGTGCTTTCCACGACGAGTCGCTGTGTGACCCCGTCGTAACGGAGAAAAAGATGAAACTGCCTATTTACCTTGATTATTCGGCAACCTGTCCGGTGGACCCGCGTGTCGCAGAAAAAATGATGCAGTGCCTCACCATGGACGGCCTGTTCGGCAACCCAGCCTCCCGTTCCCACCGTTTCGGCTGGCAGGCCGAAGAGGCGGTGGATCTGGCCCGTAATCAAGTGGCAGAGCTGATCGGCGCGGACCCGCGCGAGATCGTCTTTACCTCCGGTGCGACCGAGTCCAACAACCTGGCCATCAAGGGCATCGCCCATTTCTACGCCGGCAAGGGCAAGCACATCGTCACCTCCAAGACCGAGCACAAAGCCGTGCTGGATACCTGCCGCCAACTGGAGCGTGAAGGCTATGAGGTGACCTACCTCGAGCCCATGCCCAACGGCCTGTTCACTCTTGAGCAGATCGAAGGCGCCCTGCGTGATGACACCATCCTGGTCAGCATCATGCACGCCAACAACGAGATCGGGGTGGTGCAAGACATCGCTGCCATCGGCGAGCTGTGCCGTTCCCGCAAGATCCTGCTGCACGTGGACGCCGTCCAGAGCGTGGGCAAGATCCCGGTCGACGTGGAAGCTCTCAAGGTTGATCTGCTCTCCATGTCCGCCCACAAGGTATACGGCCCGAAAGGCATTGGCGCCCTGTATGTGCGCCGCAAGCCCCGTGTTCGTCTGGAAGCCCAGATGCACGGCGGTGGTCACGAGCGCGGCATGCGCTCCGGCACCCTGGCAACCCACCAGATCGTCGGCATGGGGGAAGCCTTCCGCATCGCCAAGGAAGAGATGGCGAGCGAGAGCCAGCACATCATGGCCCTGCGCCAGCGTCTGTGGGATGGCATCAAGAACATCGAAGAAGTCTATATCAACGGGGATCTGGATCAGCGTGTACCGGGTAACCTGAACGTCAGCTTCGCCTATGTGGAAGGTGAATCTCTCATCATGGCACTGAAGGATCTGGCGGTCTCTTCCGGTTCTGCCTGTACCTCGGCCAGCCTGGAACCTTCCTACGTGCTGCGCGCCCTGGGTCTGAACGACGAGCTGGCACACAGCTCCATCCGTTTCAGCATCGGTCGCTTCACCACCGAAGAAGAGATCGACTACGCAATCAAGCTCATCTGCGACTCCATCGGTCGTCTGCGCGAGATGTCCCCCCTGTGGGAGATGTTCAAGGATGGCGTCGATCTGAACACGGTCGAATGGGCACATCACTGATCCTTGCCAGCATGGCAAGGATCTGGTGAACAACGGAATTAGCAGGAGTTAGATATGGCTTACAGTGAAAAAGTAATCGACCACTACGAGAATCCCCGCAACGTCGGTGGTTTTGACAAGAACGATCCCAGCGTCGCCACCGGTATGGTCGGTGCACCGGCCTGTGGTGACGTCATGAAGCTGCAACTGAAGATCAGCGACGATGGCATCATCGAAGATGCCAAATTCAAGACCTACGGCTGTGGTTCCGCCATCGCCTCCAGCTCTCTGGTGACCGAGTGGGTCAAGGGCAAGACCCTGGACGAAGCGGCCGGTATCAAGAACACCGACATCGCCGAAGAGCTGGCGCTGCCGCCGGTGAAGATCCACTGCTCCATTCTGGCGGAGGATGCCATCAAGGCCGCCATCGCCGATTACAAGCAGAAGAAAGGTCTTTAAGGTCCGGAGAGCAGTATGGCCATAACCATGACAGATGCCGCAGCGGCGCGGGTTTCCTCCTTCATGATCAACCGGGGCAAGGGCATTGGCCTGCGCCTCGGCGTCAAGACGACCGGCTGTTCTGGCCTTGCCTATGTGCTCGAGTTCGTGGATGAGCTGGCTGCCGAGGATCAGGTGTTCGAGCAGAAAGGCGTCAAGATCATCGTGGATGCCAAGAGCCTGATCCACCTGGATGGCACCGAGCTGGACTTCGTGAAGGAAGGCCTCAACGAGGGCTTCCAGTTCAACAACCCGAATGCCAAGGGCGAATGTGGTTGTGGCGAAAGCTTCAGCGTGTAAGTGGTTCGATTGACAGATCGCCCATGTTTGCAACGCCTCGCAGCCCCAAGGGTGAGCCCTGTTGCGGCGAGTTTCTTGTGATCAACACCTTGCTCATCAACACAGTGGTGTGGACGCCAGTCCATGCCGCTGCTTTCAAGTTCAAGACGAGTGTGGTTGCACTCCCAGCGCTATTGTCTGAGGACGAAGGATGAATCATTTCGAGCTGTTCGGGCTGGCTGAGGGCTTCGAGCTCGATACTTGCCAACTGGCTGACACCTATCGTCAGCTGCAGACCCAGTTCCATCCCGATCGTTTTGCGACTGCCCCCGAGCGGGAGCAGCTTGCTGCCGTGCAGCGTGCTGCCCAGATCAACGATGCGTTTACCACCCTCAAGGCCCCCTTGCGCCGAGCCGAGTACCTGCTCTCCTTGCGGGGTACCGATATTCGCGGCGAGCAGCAGACACTGCAAGATCCTGCCTTTCTGATGCAACAGCTGGAGTGGCGAGAGCGGCTGGCTGATCTCAAGGGCGACGCCGACCCTGAGGGGGCCATCAAGGATTTTCGCCAGGAGATCAGGCATGATCACCAGGCGCTGATGCAACGGCTGACCGACTCTCTCACCAGGGGTGAGGATCTGCAGGCGGCGGATTGCGTTCGCAAGCTCAAATTTGTCGACAAGCTCCTCGAGGAGCTGGAACGATTCGAAGACTCGCTGTTCGAGTCTTGACCCTCTAACGCAGGAATTGTGATTACCCATGGCATTACTGCAAATTGCCGAGCCAGGCCAGAGCGCCGCACCTCACCAGCATAAACGTGCCGTCGGCATCGATCTTGGCACCACCAACTCCCTGGTCGCCGCCGTGCGCAGCGGCCAGGCCGACACCCTCTGTGACGAGCAGGGGCGTGATCTGCTGCCTTCCGTGGTCCATTACCAGGCCGATACCATCCGGGTTGGCTTCGATGCCAAGCGTGAGGCGGCCCTCGATCCCCACAACACCATCGTCTCGGTCAAGCGGATGATGGGCAAGGCGCTGGCCGATATCGATACCCGTCAGCAGCCTTACGAGTTCGTGGCTACCGAGACGGGCATGCCCCAGTTGCAGACCCGCCAGGGGCTGGTCAACCCGGTGCAGGTCTCGGCCGAGATCCTGAAAAAACTGGCCGAGCGCGGTGCCGCGTCCCTCGGGGGAGACCTCGACGGCGTGGTCATCACGGTGCCCGCCTATTTTGACGATGCCCAGCGTCAGGGCACCAAGGACGCGGCCAGACTGGCCGGTCTGCATGTACTGCGGTTGCTCAACGAACCCACGGCGGCGGCCATCGCCTATGGCCTCGACTCCGGCCAGGAAGGGGTGATCGCCGTCTATGACCTGGGTGGCGGAACCTTCGATATCTCCATCCTGCGCCTGCATCGCGGGGTGTTTGAGGTGATGGCCACCGGTGGCGACTCGGCACTCGGTGGTGACGATTTCGACCATCTGCTGGCGGACTGGCTCAAAGAGCAAGCCGGGTTGTCCGGTCAGCTCGATGCCCGTACCCAGCGCGAGTTGCTGGATGCGGCGGCCAGCATCAAGCACGGCCTCACCGATGCCGATGCCGTTTCCTGCACCTTTGCCGGCTGGCAGGGTACCGTCACCCGCAGCCAGTTTGACGAGCTGATCCAGCCCTTGGTCAAGCGCACCCTGCAGGCCTGTCGGCGCGCCCTGCGCGATGCGGGTCTCGAGCAGGAAGAGGTACTGGAAGTGGTGATGGTCGGTGGCTCGACCCGGGTGCCGCTGGTGCGCGAGCGGGTGGGCGAGTTCTTCGGCCGCACCCCCTTGACCAGCATTGACCCTGACAAGGTGGTGGCCATCGGTGCCGCCATCCAGGCCGACATCCTGGTGGGCAACAAGCCCGACGCCGAGATGCTGCTGCTGGACGTCATCCCGCTTTCCCTCGGTCTTGAGACC
Organism: Aeromonas sp. R5-1; assembly: GCF_040908265.1. Classification (NCBI taxonomy): domain Bacteria; kingdom Pseudomonadati; phylum Pseudomonadota; class Gammaproteobacteria; order Aeromonadales; family Aeromonadaceae; genus Aeromonas; species Aeromonas sp. R5-1. The sequence continues at coordinate 19,733 of NZ_JBFODJ010000033.1, read as the reverse complement.
ATGGGCGGCCTCGCCGAGAAGGTGATCCCGCGCAATACCACCATTCCGGTGGCCCGCGCCCAGGAGTTCACCACCTTCAAGGATGGCCAGACCGCAATGGCCATCCACGTGGTGCAGGGAGAGCGCGAGCTGGTGGCCGATTGCCGCTCCCTGGCCCGCTTCACCCTGACCGGCATTCCGCCCATGGCGGCGGGGGCGGCCCATATTCGCGTTACCTTCCAGGTGGATGCGGACGGTCTGCTGTCGGTCAGCGCCATGGAGAAATCCTCCGGCGTGCAGGCCGAGATCCAGGTCAAGCCCTCCTATGGACTGGGTGAGGATGACATCCTCAACATGCTGAGCGCCTCCATCGCCAATGCCCAGCAGGACATGGACGCCCGCATGTTGGCGGAGCAACAGGTCGAGGCCGACCGGGTGGTTGAGAGCCTCAACGCCGCCCTGGCCGCCGATGGCGAGGCGTTGCTGAGCCCCACCGAGCGGGCCGAGCTGGATGCCGCCATCGCCCATCTGCTGACTATGCGCAGCACGGGCACCACCAATCAGATCAAAGAGGCCATCGAGGCGGCGGACGCTGCCAGTGGCGAATTTGCAGCCCGCCGGATGGATGCCTCCATCCGCAAGGTACTGACCGGACAAAACGTCAACAAGGTGTGATATGCCAAAACTGATTATTCTGCCCCATCCCGAGCTCTGTCCGGACGGCGCGGCCCTCGAAGGTGCGACCGGTGAAACCATTCTGGATATCGCGCTGCGCAACGGCATCGAGATCGAGCACGCTTGCGAGAAGTCCTGTGCTTGTACTACCTGCCATTGCGTGGTGCGGGAAGGGTTCGACTCCCTCGAGCCGAGCGACGAGCTGGAAGACGACATGCTGGACAAGGCGTGGGGGCTGGAGCCGGAATCCCGTCTCAGCTGCCAGGCCAGACTGGCGGATGAGGATCTGGTGGTGGAACTGCCCAAGTACACCCTGAATCTGGCGTCCGAGCGCCACTGATGACCCCTTAATTACACATGAGTGAATTGCGCGTGCAGCATCTCATGGTGCAGTAATGATATGGTGAAGGCCGTGACCCTTGAGGGAGCGGCCTTTTTTGTGCCCGTGATTTCCCTATTCGTTGATGAAAGTGCCAATAAAAAGGAAGCAAGAGAACATGGCTGACATGATGAACGTAAGGTTGTCGTCCCAGGCTGCCGCCGCCCACTGGGGCGAGGGTGCCCTGCTCAGTTTCAACGGCGACGAGGCCCATCTCCATCTGGCCGCTGGCCAGGAGAAGGAGGCGCTGCGCGCCATCCAGCGGGGGGCCAGACGCCTCGAGTCGAGCGGCATCAAGCGCGTCAAACTGGTGGGTGAGGGCTGGAATGGGGAGCGTCGCTACGCCTTTGCCCAGGGCTTCTATGCCGCCAAGGGGGATCGCGAGCTCGATTTCGGCGAGCAGAGCGATCAGGAGGCTGCCGAGCTGGCGGCTTTGCTGAAAGCGACCCGCTGGGTGCGCGAGGTGACCAACGGCTGCCCGGAAGCCATCTACCCCATGAGCCTGGCGGAGTCCGCTCTGCTGCTCATTCGCAGCCTCGGCGGTGACAAGGTGACCGCCCGCATCACCGCTGGCGAAGCCTTGCGTGAATCGGGTCATATCGGGGTCTGGTCGGTGGGCCGTGGCAGCGAGCGCGAGCCGGTGCTGCTGGAGCTCGACTATAACCCGACCGGGGATGCCAACGCCCCCGTGGTCGCGGCGCTGGTGGGCAAGGGGATCACCTTCGATTCCGGCGGCTACTCCATGAAGTCCTCCGACAACATGCTGCCGATGAAGTCCGACATGGGCGGCGCCGCCATGGTGACCGGCGCCCTGGCGCTGGCCATCAGCCGTGACCTGAACAAGCGGGTCAAGCTCATCCTCTGCTGCGCCGAGAACCTGGTCTCCGGCCACGCCTTCAAGCTCGGCGACATCCTCACTTATCGCAACGGCATCTCGGTCGAGATCCAGAATACCGACGCGGAAGGTCGCCTGGTGCTGGCAGACGGCCTGCTGGCCGCCAGCGAAAGCGGGGCTGCCTACATCCTCGACGCTGCTACCCTGACCGGCGCCGCCAAGACCGCGCTGGGCCGCGACTACAATGCCGTGTTTGCCCTCGATGAGGCGGAGCAGGTGCGCGCGCTGGCTGCCGCCAACGCTGAAAACGAGAAGGCCTGGCCGCTGCCGCTCGAACCCTGGCACGCAGGCCAGCTCACCTCGGCCTTTGCCGAGCTGGGTAATGTGGCGTCCGCAGAAGGTACTGCCGGCGCCACCACGGCAGCGGCGTTCCTGTCGCGCTTCGTCCGTGACGAAGGCAAGGGCTGGGTGCACCTGGACCTGGCCGCTTCCTATCAGAAGTCGGGCAATGAGCTCTGGGCGACCGGGGCCAAGGGTCATGGTCTTCGCACGATTGCCCGCTGGCTGCAGGAGGTGTGCGCATGAACGTCTGGTTGAGCCGAGAGTTTGCACCGGCCGAGTGGGGGGAGGGGGCACTGCTCTCCCACCGTGCCGACGGCATGGTGATCCATCTGGTGAGCGCCACTCCCTTGCTGGATATCCAGCAGGCGGCGCGGCGCCTGTGTAGCCAAGGGATCCAGCAGGTTGTCCTGGCTGGCCACTGGGAGCGGGAGCAGCAGTGGGCCTTTGCCCAGGGGCTGCAGACGCCCAAGGCGGAAGTGGGGTTGCAGTGGGCCACTTCGTCCGAGGAGGACAGGGAGGAGCTGGAGGCGCGCTGGCTGTGCGGGCGCTGGGTGCGGGAGATGACCAACGCCACCCCGGAGCAGCTGGGGCCGCTGGAGCTGGCGGTCGAAGCCGCCGCCTTCCTCACCGAGCTGGCACCGGACCGGATCAGCCATCGCATCCTCAAGGGAGAGGCGCTGCAACAGGCGGGCTGGGTCGGTCTCTATCAAGTGGGTCGTGGCAGTGACCGCGAGCCCGTGATGCTGGAGCTGGATTTCAATCCGGGCAAGGATCCCAAGGCGCCGGTAGCGGCCGCCCTGGTGGGCAAGGGGATCACCTTCGATTCCGGCGGCTACTCCATGAAAACCTCCCAGGGCATGCTGACCATGAAACACGACATGGGCGGTGCCGCCATCGTCACCGGCGCGCTGGCGCTGGCCATTCTGCGTGGCCTCGACAAGCGGGTGAAGCTCATCCTCTGCTGCGCCGAGAACCTGGTATCCGGCCATGCCTACAAGCTGGGTGACATCCTCACCTACAAGAACGGCACCACGGTGGAGGTGGTCAACACCGACGCCGAAGGGCGTCTGATCCTGGCCGACGGCTTGCAACTGGCCGGCGAGTCTGGTGCGCCGCTCATCATCGACGCTGCCACCCTCACCGGGGCGGCCGTGATGGCGCTGGGGGGGCGTTACAACGCCCTGTTTGGACTGGACAAGGGGCTGGTGAGCCGCGCCATGGCCTATTCGGATGCAGAGCAAGAGCCAGCATGGCCGCTGCCGCTGGAGCCCTGGCATCGCCAGCAGTGCCCGTCCCACTATGCCGACACCGCCAACAGCCGCCCCGTGCCGGGCGGCGGACCGGGGGGGGCCTCCAATGCGGCAGGCTTCCTCTCCCGCTTTGTCCCTGATGAGGGAAGAGGCTGGCTGCATGTCGATCTCGCCGCCTGCTTCAGCGAAAACGGCGATAGTCTGTGGGCGCCCGGGGCCAATACCCTGGGGATGCGCACCATCGCCCATACCCTGCTGGCGGAGACGCGCTGAGTCAGTGAGCGGCATCACAAGGGCACCTCTGGGTGCCCTTTCCAGTGCTGCTTTGCTGAGCAATTGATACGGTTTTGAGGCATTAGCATGCCGATCGTGCGCAAGCGCACATTTTTTCTCTCTGCCCTGGCACAAGATGAGTCACCATGTTGTTTCAAGGATTCTTTTGTTTAACAAAAAGTTGATTTTTTGTGTGTTATTTCGTTTTTTGTTTACGTATAATCGCCGCCGAACATGGATTCCTACAATAAAACTCTGTAGTTAAGGAAAGAACTCAATGGCTATCGAACGTACCTTCTCCATCGTCAAGCCGGATGCGGTCAGCAAGAACCTGATTGGTGCCATTTACAGCCGCTTCGAAAGCGCCGGTCTGAAAGTGGTTGCCGCCAAGATGCTGCACCTGACCAGCGAACAGGCCGCCGGTTTCTACGCCGAGCACCAGGGCAAGCCGTTTTATGATGGTCTGGTCGGCTTCATGACCTCTGGCCCCGTCATGGTACAGGTGCTGGAAGGTGAAGACGCCATCCGCCGTCACCGTGAAATCATGGGCGCCACCAACCCGAAAGAGGCGCTGGCCGGCACCCTGCGCGCCTGCTACGCCGAGAGCATCGATCGCAACGCCGTCCACGGCTCCGATGCCCCGGCCTCTGCCGCCCGTGAAATCGCCTACTTCTTCTCCGACGACGAGATCTGCCCGCGCGGCTGATGTTGTCTGCTGGTGACCAAGGGAGCTTCGGCTCCCTTTTGTTTTTTGGTCATCCTGCCAATATCCACTTATTCTCCAGGTGGAAAGCCAGACCCATTATTTGTACAATGCCGCCCCCTGACGTAGGTCAGCCGATAATTTATGAAGTGTGTGAGCTGAGGCCCCTGATGAGCGAAACAAAAACCAACCTGCTGGATCTCGACCGGGATGCCATGCGTGCCTTCTTCGTCGAGTTGGGCGAGAAGCCGTTCCGGGCAGACCAGATAATGAAGTGGATCTATCACTTCGGTTGTGATGATTTCGATCAGATGAGCAACGTCAACAAGGCGCTGCGCGAGCGGCTCAAGGCCATTGCCGAGATCCGTGCTCCCGAGATCAGCCGTGAGCAGCGCTCCGCCGATGGCACCATCAAATGGGCGCTGCAGGTGGGCGATCAGGAGGTGGAGACCGTCTACATTCCGGAAGCGGACCGCGCGACCCTGTGCGTCTCCTCTCAGGTGGGCTGCGCCCTGGCGTGCACCTTCTGCTCCACCGCCCAGCAAGGGTTCAACCGCAACCTGAAAGTTTCCGAGATCATCGGCCAGGTGTGGCGTGCCGCCAAAGTGGTGGGCGGCAAGCGCCCCATCACCAACGTGGTGATGATGGGCATGGGTGAACCACTGCTCAACCTCGCCAACGTGGTACCGGCCATGAAGCTGATGATGGATGACTTCGGCTTCAGCATCTCCAAGCGCCGCGTCACTCTCTCCACCTCCGGTGTGGTGCCGGCGCTGGACATGCTGGGGGACCAGATCGACGTTGCCCTGGCCATCTCCCTGCATGCGCCGAACGATGCGCTTCGCTCCGAGATCATGCCGATCAACGACAAGTACAACATCGAGTCCTTCCTTGCCGGTGTACGCCGCTATCTGGCCAAGTCCAACGCCAACGGCGGCCGGGTGACCGTGGAGTATGTGCTGCTCGACCACATCAACGACGACATGCAGCATGCCCATGAGCTGGCCAAGGTCCTCAAGGAAACCCCTTGCAAAATCAACCTGATCCCGTTCAACCCCTTCCCGGGCAACCCGTTTGGCAAGCCGAGCAACAGCCGTATCGACCGTTTCTCCAAGGTGCTGATGGAATACGGCCTGACCGTCATCGTGCGCAAGACCCGTGGTGACGACATCGACGCCGCCTGTGGGCAGCTGGTGGGGGAGGTGATCGACCGCACCAAGCGCACCATGAAAAATCGGATGCAACAGGATGGGATTTCCGTCAAAATGGTTTAACTCCTAAGCCATTGTATAGACAGGAAATGGATATCCGTACATTGATCGTAGTGGCAGCGCTCTGTGCGCTGCCAGGTTGTGTCACAGAGACCACTTACGCTGGCCAGAATTCGACCCAGCGTGAAGTGGGTCCTGACCTCAAGGCCGCCGCCCAGACTCGTCTCGATCTGGGTATCCAGTATCTGCGCCAGGGCAATGCCGAGCAGGCCAAATTCAACCTCGACCGCGCCCTTCAGTACGATCCCAACAATCCTCAGGTCTACATCGGTTTTGCCTATTTCTACCAGCAGGTGTCGGATTTCAAGGCCGCCGAGGCGAGCTACAAGAAAGCACTGGCCATGGATCCGTCCAATGCTGACGCGATGAACAACTATGGCGCCTTCCTCTGCAACCGTGGCCGCTTCGACGAAGCGGAAAAGGCGTTCTTGCAGGCCGTCAGCCAGCCCGATTACGTGAAGATCGCCGATACCTACGAGAATGCGGCGCTCTGCTCGATGCAAAATCACAGAAATGACAAGGCCGGCGAGTATTATCGTCTGGCCTTGGGGTATAATCCCCGCAATCCTAGGTTATTGCTGGACATGGCCGAGCTTTCCATGAAAGATGGCAAGCTTCCTGATGTCCAGTCTTACCTCGCGCGCTTTGCCGACGTGGCAGAGGAGAACGAGGAGAGCCTCTGGCTCCGGCTGCGGCTGGCCCAGGCCATGGACAAACCGGCATTACTTCACCAATTCGGGACTGAGCTGGTAAGGCAATATCCCACTTCGCAACAAGCCAAGCGTTACTTAGCCAATGACTACTGAACAGCCACACGATTTCCAAGACGACTCCCAGGCAGCGGGCCCAGGCCAGCTGCTGCGCAACGCCCGTGAACAGCTCGGCTGGACCCGGGAACAGGTTGCGTCCCGCATTCACCTTCGTCTGACCCTGATCGCCGCCATCGAAGCGGATACCTATGACAAGCACACGTCCCATACCTTCATTCGTGGCTATCTGCGAGCCTATGCCAAGCTCGTGGGCATCCCCGAGGAGACCATCCTCGCCGCCTACGAGAAGCTGGGACTGACTCCCCCCGACAACATCGACATGCAGAGCTTCTCCCGTCGCTCCCGCCAGCAGGCCAATGACAGCCGGCTCAAGGTGGTGACCTGGCTTGTGATCCTGGTGCTGATCGGGCTCTCCGTCGCCTGGTGGTGGCAGAGCACGGCGCGCCGCTCTGCCGGTGACGACGCCCTGGCGGCGACCGAGATGAGCGCGACCGTCAATACGCCGGAAGCGAATGTTGCCCCCGCCGTGGAGGTCGCCGAGCCCGTGCTGCCCGCAGCGTCCGATGCCGTGTCCACCCAGGTTGTGGTGAGCGGTGCCACCGCGACCCTGCCTGTGGTCACTACGGATGCCAGCGCTGCCGTCCCGACGGACGTTTCCGGTGCGGTCTCGACTGCCGAGAGCACGACCACCGAGCCCGCCAAGGCGCCCCAGCTCAAGATGAGCTTCACCGCCGATTGCTGGCTGGACGTCAAGGATGCCAACGGCAAGACCCTGTTCAGCGGTCTGAAGAAGGCGAACGACGAACTGGTACTGGAAGGACCCGAGCCACTCAGATTCATCATTGGCGCGCCCATGGCGGTCAATCTCGAATATCAGGGCAAGTCCTTCGACATGAGCCGTTACAACAACGGCCGGACTGCCCGCTTCTCACTGCCGCAGGAGTAATCAGTCCGCCATGTCTGTTCACGAAAAGCCCGCACACGAATCACCCATCGTTCGTCGCAAATCCAGACAGATCATGGTCGGCAACGTGCCGGTTGGGGGCGATGCCCCCATCACGGTACAGACCATGACCAACACCAAGACCACGGACGTGGCCGCTACCGTCGAGCAGATCCAGCGGATCGAGCGGGTCGGCGCCGACATCGTCCGGGTCTCCGTCCCCACCATGGAGGCGGCGGAAGCGTTCAAGCTCATCAAGCAGCAGACCCGCATCCCCATCGTGGCCGACATCCACTTCGACTACCGCATCGCCCTCAAAGTGGCCGAATACGGGGCCGACTGCCTGCGCATCAACCCGGGCAACATCGGCAACGAAGAGCGGGTGCGTGCGGTGGTGGATTGTGCCCGTCACTACAACATCCCCATCCGCATCGGCGTCAACGGCGGTTCCCTTGAGCGTGATCTCCAGGAGAAATACGGCGAGCCGACCCCGGAGGCGCTGCTGGAGTCCGCCATGCGCCACGTGGATTACCTGGATCGCCTCGACTTCCAGAACTTCAAGGTGAGTGTCAAGGCGTCCGATGTCTTCCTGGCGGTCGGAGCCTATCGCCTGCTGGCCAAGCAGATCGATCAACCCCTGCATCTGGGCATCACGGAAGCGGGCGGTTTTCGCGCCGGCGCGGTCAAGTCCGCCATCGGCCTTGGCATGTTGCTGAGCGAAGGGATTGGCGACACCCTGCGCATCTCCCTGGCCGCCGATCCGGTGGAAGAGGTGAAGGTGGGCTTTGACATCCTCAAATCCCTGCGCATCCGTTCCCGCGGCATCAACTTCATCGCTTGTCCCTCCTGCTCCCGTCAGGAGTTCGACGTCATCGGCACGGTCAACGCCCTGGAAGAGCGGCTCGAAGACATCATCACCCCGATGGATGTCTCCATCATCGGCTGTGTGGTGAACGGTCCGGGGGAGGCGCTGGTTTCCGATCTGGGCCTTGCGGGCGCCGCCAACAAGAGTGCCTTCTACGAGGGGGGCCAGCGGGTCGACCGGCTCGACAACAAGGATTTGATCCCGACCCTGGAGCGTCGCATCCGTGCCCGGGCTGCCATGCTGGATCCGGCCAACCAGATCCAGGTGGACAAAGGTTGAACCATGACGGGGCCACCTGGGGTGGCCCCGGCTTTAGGTTGTTGATTTTACATCCCGCATCCGGGCACCCGATTTTACCTCGGGGTCGAAAATCCCTATAATGCGGCCAAATTTTACCTCTTTTTCTCGAGTATCAACGTGGCAAAACAGATCCAAGCTATTCGCGGTATGAATGATTGCCTGCCGGAGCAGAGCCCGGTATGGCAGAAAGTAGAACAGATCCTGCGCCAGGTCGTGGCCAGCTATGGCTACAGCGAAGTGCGCATGCCCATCGTCGAGCAGACCCATCTGTTCAAGCGTGCCATCGGTGAAGTGACCGACGTGGTCGAAAAAGAGATGTACACCTTTGAAGACCGCAACGGCGACAGCCTGAGCCTGCGTCCGGAAGGGACCGCCAGTTGCGTGCGTGCCGGCATCGAGCACGGTCTGCTTTACAACCAGGAACGTCGGATGTGGTACATGGGCCCCATGTTCCGTCACGAGCGTCCCCAGAAAGGTCGCTATCGCCAGTTCCACCAGTTCGGGGTCGAGCTGTTCGGCATCAACGGGCCGGACATCGATGCCGAGCTCATCATGCTGACTCACCGCCTGTGGCGTCTGTTCGGCATCAGCGATCACGTGACTCTGCAACTCAACACCCTCGGCCAGAGCAACGAACGTGCCGCCTATCGCGATGCCCTGGTCGCCTATCTGGAACAGTACAAGAGCGAGCTGGACGAAGAGAGCCAGCGCCGCATGTACAGCAACCCCCTGCGGGTGCTCGACTCCAAAGACGAGAAAGTACAGGCCATCCTGGCAGGTGCCCCCCGTCTGTTCGATCACCTGGGCGAAGAGAGCCTGGCTCACTTCGAAGGGCTCAAGCGCCTGCTCACGGCGGCCGGCATCCAGTTCGAGGTGAACGAGCGTCTGGTGCGTGGCCTCGACTACTACAACCTGACCGTGTTCGAGTGGGTGACCAACAGCCTGGGGGCCCAGGGCACCGTCTGTGCCGGTGGTCGCTACGACGGCCTGGTGGAGCAGCTCGGTGGCCAGCCGACCCCGGCGGTGGGCTTTGCCATGGGGATGGAGCGTCTGGTGCTGATGCTTGAAACCCTCGAACTCAATGCTGACATCCGCCCCGCGGTGGATGTCTATCTCTGCATGGTGGGTGAGGGGACCGAGCAGGCTGGCTTTGCCCTGGCCGAGCGCCTGCGCGATGCCCTGCCGGACTTGCGCCTCATGAGCCACTGCGGCGGCGGCAACTTCAAGAAACAACTCAAGCGTGCCGACAAGAGCGGCGCGGCCATTGCCCTGATCCTTGGGGAGACCGAGGTGCAAAGCGGGGAGATCACCATCAAATATCTGCGTGGCCAGGCCGAGCAACAGACCGTCTCGGTCGATGCCGCCATCGCCCTGCTGGCAGCGAAAGGAGAGTAAGCTGTGGAAGTGTATACCACTGAAGAACAACAGGTTGAGGTCATCAAGAGCTGGTGGAAAGAGAACGGCACCTCGGTGATCGCCGGGACCGTGATCGGTCTGGTCGGCCTCTTTGGCTGGCGCTACTACAACGAGATGCAGCAGAACAACCAGGAAGCCGCCTCCCAGGCTTACAACGAGATGACCGCCCAGCTCGCCAAGGGGGACGACGCCGCCCTGGAGCAGGCAAAGAGCTTCATTACCGCTCACAAGGGTGACGCCTATGCCGAGCTGGCCGCCCTGCAACTGGCCGCGGCTGCCGTCAAGGCGGGCAAGCTGGATCTGGCTGCCGAGCAGCTGACCCAGGTGGCCGCCAGTGGCGATGACAGCATCAAGCCCATCGCCGCCCTGCGTCTGGCACGGGTCCTGAGCGATCAGGGCAAGGCTGACGAGGCCCTGGCCCAGCTTGGCAAGATCAACAACGACGCCTTCAAGGCCCAGGTGGCGGAAGTGCGCGGCGACATCCTGCAAAAGCAGGGCAAGGCCGAAGAAGCGCGCGATGCCTATCAGGCGGCGGCGGATGCCGGCGGCCTGCAGAGCAGCGCCGAACTCAAGCTGAAGATGGATGATCTGGCGCTGCCAGCCGTCACTGCGGGCGAGGCTCCGGATGCGTAATCTGTACAAGCGAATGGCGCTGGGGGTGGCTGTCTCCTTCGCCTTGCAGGGCTGCTCCCTGTTCAGTTCGGAAGAAGATCTCAACCCCATGGCACCCCTGCCCAAGGTCGAGTCCGCGTTCACTGCCGATACCGCATGGTCCTCCTCGGTCGGGGATGGCATCGGCGACTTCTACTCCCAGCTCAAGCCGGTGGTGGAAGAGGACCGCATCTATGCAGCGGCCCGCGATGGCGATGTGACCGCCTTCGAGCGCGAGAGCGGCAAGGAGCTGTGGAGCGTGGATCTGGCAGATCTGCCCATCAACGCCGACAAGCGCAGTGCCCGTCTCTCCGGTGGTCTGGTCTCTCGCTACGGCAAGCTGTTCCTCGGGTCCGAAAACGGGGTGGTCTACGCCCTGAACGAGGCCAACGGCGAAGTGCTGTGGCAGACCACGGTTCCTGGGGAAGTGGTGGCGAGCCCCGCCGTCGAGGATGGCCGCGTGGTGGTGCTGACCACCTCCGGTCGCCTGGTGGCGCTCGATACCGACGAAGGCAAGCTGCAGTGGACCCTGTCCGAAGAGCAGCCGCCCCTGACCCTGCGCAGTGCCGGCGCCCCCATCATCACCAACGGTGCCGTCATCTATGGCCGCGCCGATGGCAAGGTGGGCATCGCCCTGCTGAGCAACGGCCAGCCTGTGCGTCAATCCAAGGTGGCTGACCCGCGCGGCGCCACCGAACTGGATCGGATGGTGGACGTCGATGCCAGCCCGCTGATTGCCGGTGATGAGCTCTACGCCATCGCCTACAACGGCCAGTTGATGGCGCGCAAGCTGATGAGCGGCGACGAAGTGTGGAAGCGCAAGTATTCCGGTTATCGCGACATGGCGGTGACCGGCAATGCCATCGTGCTGACCGACAGCCGCAGCCATCTGTTTGCGGTCGATCGTCGCAACGGTCTCGAGCTGTGGTCCAACACCCAGCTGGAAAACCGCACCGTGACTGCCCCCGTCATCCTGGGTGACTATGTGGTGGTCGGCGATGTGGAAGGTTACCTGTATTGGCTGGACCGTACCGACGGGACCATCAAGGCCATGCAGCAGCTCGACAGCAGTGGTCTCTATGCCGCTCCGCTGGTGGAGGGTGACACCCTGTATGTGCAGAGCCGTGACGGCAAGTTGTACGCCCTCAAGCGTCCTTGATCGTCCGATAATGTGAATATCCGGCTCCTGGTCTTCGGACCCGGAGCCTTTGTCGTCTTGAGAATGAGGCTTTTATGACTCCTGTAGTTGCCCTGGTGGGCCGTCCCAACGTGGGGAAATCCACCCTGTTTAACCGCCTGACCCGTACCCGGGATGCCCTGGTTGCCGACTTCCCCGGCCTGACCCGGGACCGCAAATATGGCCAGGCGAAGCTGGGCGAGCTGGAATTTATCGTGGTCGATACCGGCGGTATCGATGGCACCGAGGAGGGGATCGAGCTGAAGATGGCCGAGCAGTCCCTGCTGGCCATCGAAGAGGCCGATGTGGTGCTCTTCATGGTGGATGCCCGTGCCGGTCTCACCGCGGCGGATCAGGCCATCGCCGAGCACCTGCGCAAGACCCACAAGAAGGTGTTTCTGGTGGCCAACAAGACCGACGGCATCGACGGTGACTCCGCGGTGTCCGAGTTCTACGGTCTGGCCCTGGGCGAGGTCTACCAGATGGCGGCCGCCCACGGCCGTGGCGTACTGAGCCTGCTGGAGCTGGCCTTGGCCCCCCACCTCGAGACCCTGGTCGGCTCTGCCACCGAGGCACAAGAGGAAGAGGAGCTGGAGGAGTTCGACGAAGAGGCCCTGCTGCGCATGGTGGCCGCCGGTGAGCTCGACACCCGGGAAGACACCAAGGAGACGCCGTTCGCCGACCTGCCCATCAAGTTCGCCATCGTCGGTCGTCCCAACGTTGGCAAATCCACCCTGACCAACCGCATGCTGGGTGAAGATCGGGTCATCGTCTACGACATGCCGGGTACCACCCGCGACTCCGTCTACATCCCCATGGAGCGCGACGATCAGAAATACGTGGTCATCGACACCGCCGGCGTGCGTCGCCGTGGCAAGGTGCACGAGACGGTGGAGAAGTTCTCCGTCATCAAGACGCTCAAGGCGATTGAAGATGCCAACGTCTGCCTGCTGGTCATTGACGCCCGGGAGACCATCACGGATCAGGACTTGAGCATCCTCGGCTTCGTGCTCAACAGCGGCCGCTCCGTGGTACTGGTGGTCAACAAGTGGGACGGCCTGGATCAGAAGGTGAAAGAGGACGTCAAGAACGAGCTGGACAGACGTCTGGGCTTCATCGACTTCGCCCGGGTGCACTTCATCTCCGCCCTGCACGGCAGTGGCGTCGGTCACCTGTTCGAATCCATCAACGAGGCTTACGAGTCCGCGACTCGCCGCACCAGCACCGCCATGCTGACCCGCATCATGCAGATGGCCCAGGAAGATCACCAGCCGCCCATGGTGAATGGTCGCCGGGTCAAGCTGAAGTATGCCCACGCCGGTGGCTACAACCCGCCGCGCATCGTGATCCACGGCAACCAGTTGAACGACCTGCCGGACTCCTACAAGCGCTACCTCATCAACTACTTCCGCAAGTCGTTGAAGATCATGGGGACGCCGATCCGGGTGGAGTTCCAGGAGTCGGTCAACCCGTTCGAGGGCAAGAAGAACACCCTGACCCTGAGCCAGGAACGCCAGCGCAAGCGCCTGCTCAAGGCCAAAGCGAAGAAATAAAGCCCTGCGGCTGCCCTTACCGGCAGCCGTTTTTCTTGGTGGCCCTCCTCAGGGCAGACAAACCGGGGGAGGGGCTGCGGGTAATGCCGGTGCACAGTGACGTAAAGAGGAGTCGAGAAGAGAATGAACACGCTGACCTGCCCTACCTGTCAGGGCGAACTGGACAGCCGCAGCCAGGAGACGACGTGTGGCCAGTGTCAGGCCCGTTATCGCATCCGGACCCTGTGTCCTGCCTGCGGGCAGGAGCTGGAGCGGCTTCGGGCTTGCGGCGCAGTGGATTATTTTTGCAACCACTGCAACACCCTGGTCTCCAAACGCACCGTTCTGTTCGAGGCGCAGCCTGACAAGGCATAAAAAAACCCGGCTGATGCCGGGTTTATACTGTGTGCTCCGCTATCAGCAGCGTGAAGGAGCGGTTTCTGTGCCAGATCTTGCGTTTCATGTCGGCCAGCTTGAGCTTGCGTCTCGGGCTCCAGGCACATTTGGTTTTTCGGGCCAACATGGCTCTTCTGCGTGCTCGCATCCTGTTCTCCTCCCTGGTCTTGCGTGGGGCCGAAAGGGCCCTTGGCAGGAACTGCAACGCAATGAATACATTGCAATAAGTTCGCTCCAGCGCCCCTCGTATACCCAAGGATGGTAACAGAGAACAGGGCAGGAAAACACACCCCCGGCGAGGCTAGGGGGTGATGATCTGTTTGACCACTTCGGCGATGATGGCCGGACGCTGCGCCGGCACGTCCGGTTCGCTGCTGTCGTCCTCGTCCAGCTCCTCGCGACGATGGGCCTTCTGCTGTTCGTTGTCGAGCCAGAGCAGGCTCTGGTAGTACTGGCGCACGTTGTTGACATAGTTGCGCGCCTCGCCGCCACGGGCATAGCCATAGCGCACCTTGCGATGCCAGCGTGACTGCTGCAACAGGGGCAGCACCTCTTTCACATCGCTCCAGGCGTCCGGGTTCTTGCCCAGCTCCTTGGTCAGGCGGCGGGCATCCATCATGTGGCCGTAGCCGATGTTGTAGGCGGTGAGGGCAAACCACACTTTCTCGTCCGCCGGGACCGAGTCGGGCACCTTCGCCATCATCTCCTGCAGGTAGCGGGCGCCCCCCTTGATGCTCTCTTCCGGGTGGGTGCGATCGTTTACCCCCATCGCCTTGGCGGTCGGACCGGTGAGCATCATCATGCCGCGCACCCCGGTGTAGGAGCGTGCCTGGGGATCCCAGTGGGATTCCTGATAGCTGATGGCGGCCAGCAGCCGCCAGTCGATATCCTTGGCGTGGGTCTGGAACAGCGCCTGGTACTTGGGCAGCAGGCTCTTGGCCCGTTGCAGGAAGGTACGGGTGTCGACGAAATCGAAGTTCTGCACGTGGCCGAAGTACTTCTCGTCGAGCTTGGCGATGGCGCCATCCATGAAGCGCTGACCGAAGAAGTCGATGATGCTGGCGTAGAGGCTGTCGTCGGGCAGCTTGGTCATGGCCCAGGCCACGGTCTGCTTGCTGGCGAGGGTCAAGCCTTCGGTGAGTTCAGGGTAGTAGCGCTGGGTACGGGCCAGTATGGTGTCCTGCACCACCGTGTAGTCCACCTTGCCGTCGGCCACCTGCTTGAGCAGCTCTTCCACGTCCGCATCCCGATTGGTGCTCCACTTCAGGTTGGGGTACTGCTTGGCCAGCTCCTTCATCAGGTCCTCGCCGGTGGAGCCCGCCGGCACCACTATGCTGCCCTTGATGTCACCGAGGTTCTTGGGCCTGGGGGAGCCGTTGCGATAGACCAGCTTGGGGGAGACCTGGTAGAAGCCGGGGCCGAAGCGGAACAGCTTGCGCCGCTCCGGGGTCACGACGATGGCGGCGGCGGCGAGATCCAGCTTGCCCTTTTGCAGTTGCTCGACCAGCTCGGCGGTGCTGTAGGCCGGTACTATGGTCAGCTTGACCCCCAGCCAGTCGGCGTAAAGCTGCGCCAGCTCGTAGTCGAACCCCAGTGCGGTGTCGTCACGCTGGTAATAGGAAGTGGGGCCATAGAGGGTGCCAACCCGGATCTCGCCTCGCTGGCGGATCTGCTCCAGTTGGCTGGAGGGGTGGTAGAAGTCGCAACCGGCCAGGGCCAGCGTCAACATCATCCCGATGAACAGTCGAAAAATGCAGCGCAAGTAGGTGAGTACCCTTGTTGAAAAAAACGGCATTTGTCAAAAAAGAGGCACCTTTATACCAGAGAGTATGAAGGGAGTCACACCGCGCGAGATGAGAAAAACGTTTGTTCAGGATGGGCCTGATCCCTATAATACGCGCGTCTCAAATCCCCCCACACTCTAAAACTTGGTGAGAAAGGTATATGGAAATCTTGCGTGGTGCCCCAGCACTGTCTGAGTTTCGTGTCCACAAGCTGCTGCAGAGCTGCGCACAGAGAGGAGTAGAGATAGCAAGCGTCTATGCGGAATACGTGCATTTTGCCGAGCTGACGAGCCCGCTGTCGCCCCCCGAGCGAGCGACCTTGGGCCAGCTTCTGCGCTACGGCCCGACCATCCCGGAACACACCCCCAGCGGTCAGCTGTTCCTCGTTACCCCCCGCCCCGGCACTATCTCCCCCTGGTCTTCCAAAGCAACCGACATCGCCCACAACTGCGGCCTGAAACAGGTCAAGCGGCTGGAGCGCGGCATTGCCTATTACGTGCAGGCCAAGGGTGAGCTGAGCGTGGCCCAGCGTAGCGAGATCGCGGCCCTGCTGCACGATCGCATGATGGAAGTGGTCTTTGCCGAGATGAACGAGGCTGCCGCCCTGTTTGCTCACCATGAGCCGCGCCCCTTTACCCAGGTAGATGTGCTGGGTGGTGGTCGCGCCGCCCTGGAAGAGGCCAACGTGACCCTGGGTCTGGCCCTGGCCGATGACGAAATAGATTACCTGGTGACCAACTTCACCCGGCTGGGTCGCAATCCCAACGACATCGAGCTCTACATGTTTGCCCAGGCGAACTCCGAGCACTGCCGCCACAAGATCTTCAACGCCGACTGGACCATCGACGGCGAGCAGCAGCCCAAGTCGCTGTTCAAGATGATCAAGAACACCTTCGAGCAGACGCCGGACCATGTCCTGTCTGCCTACAAAGACAACGCCGCGGTGATGGAAGGCAGCCAGGGTGGCCGCTTCTTCCCGAGCCCCGCCAACGGTGAGTACCAGTATCACCAGGAGCGCGTCGACATCCTGATGAAGGTGGAAACCCACAACCACCCGACCGCCATCTCTCCCTTCCCGGGTGCCGCCACCGGCTCCGGCGGCGAAATCCGCGACGAGGGTGCGACAGGGCGTGGCGCCAAGCCCAAGGCGGGCCTGGTGGGCTTCTCCGTCTCCAACCTGCGCATCCCCGGTTTCGAGCAGCCCTGGGAGCAGGACTTCGGCAAGCCGAGCCGCATCGTCAGTGCCTTTGACATCATGCAGGAAGGCCCCCTTGGCGGCGCCGCCTTCAACAACGAATTCGGTCGCCCAGCCATCCTGGGTTACTTCCGTACCTTCGAAGAGCAGGTGCCGAGCCACAACGGCGTCGAGGTGCGCGGCTACCACAAGCCCATCATGCTGGCGGGTGGCATCGGCAACATCCGCAGCGAGCACGTCCAGAAAGGGGAGATCCCGGTGGGGGCTGCCCTCATCGTGCTGGGTGGTCCGGCCATGAACATCGGCCTGGGTGGCGGCGCAGCCTCCTCCATGGCTTCCGGTCAGTCTGCCGAAGATCTCGACTTCGCCTCCGTGCAGCGTGACAACCCCGAGATGGAGCGTCGCTGCCAGGAAGTGATCGACCGCTGCTGGCAACTGGGGGACGACAACCCGATTGTCTTCATCCACGACGTGGGCGCCGGTGGTCTCTCCAACGCCATGCCGGAGCTGGTGAGCGACGGGGATCGCGGTGGTCGCTTCGACTTGCGTGCCATTCCGAACGACGAACCGGGCATGAGCCCGCTGGAAGTCTGGTGCAACGAATCCCAGGAGCGCTATGTGCTGGCCGTGGCCCAGGACAAGCTGCCTCTGTTCAAGGCTTTGTGCGAGCGCGAACGCGCCCCCTATGCCGTCATCGGCACCGCCACCGAAGAGAAGCACCTGACCCTGTCCGATGCGCACTTCGACAACCAGCCCATCGATCTGCCGCTGGACGTGCTGCTTGGCAAGGCGCCCAAGATGCACCGCGACGTGCAGAGCCTGCCCGCCCAGGGCAAGGCGCTGCAACTGGACGGCATCACCCTCAGCGACGCCGCCGAGCGCGTGCTGCGCCTGCCGACCGTGGCGGAGAAGTCCTTCCTCATCACCATCGGCGATCGCACCGTAACGGGCCTCGTCAACCGCGACCAGATGGTCGGCCCCTGGCAGATCCCGGTGGCTGACTGCGCCGTCACCGCCGCGACCTACGACAGCTACCACGGTGAAGCCATGTCCATGGGCGAGCGCACCCCGGTGGCGCTGCTCTCTCATGCCGCCTCCGCCCGCATGGCGGTGGCCGAGGCCTTGACCAACCTGGCACCGGCCAATATCGGCTCCCTCAAGCGGGTCAAGCTCTCCGCCAACTGGATGTCCGCAGCCGGCCACCCGGGGGAAGATGCGGGTCTCTACGAAGCCGTGAAAGCGGTGGGCGAAGAGCTCTGCCCGGCCCTTGGCATAACCATCCCGGTGGGCAAGGACTCCATGTCCATGAAGACCCGCTGGCAGCAGGACGGGGAAGAGCGCAGCGTCACCTCGCCGCTCTCCCTGCTCATCTCGGCGTTTGCCCGGGTCGAGGACGTGCGCAATACCGTGACCCCGCAACTGCGCACCGATCTCGGTGAGACCGACCTTATCCTCATCGACCTTGGCAACGGCAAGCAGCGCCTCGGCGCCTCGGCCCTGGCCCAGGTTTACCGCCAGCTTGGGCAAAGTGCCCCAGATCTGGACAACCCGGTCCAGCTCAAGGGCTTCTTCAACGCCATCCAGGCGCTGGTGGCGGATCGCAAGCTGATTGCCTACCACGACCGCTCCGACGGCGGCCTCTTCGTCACCCTGACCGAGATGGCGTTTGCCGGTCACTGCGGCCTCGACATCCAGCTCGATCGCGTGGGTGGCGACCTGCTGCCGGCCCTGTTCAACGAGGAGCTGGGTGCCGTCATCCAGGTTCGTCGCGAAGACAAGGAAGCGGTGCTGACCCTGCTGGCCGGTCACGGTCTGGCAGCCTGCTCCCATGTGCTGGGCACGGTGCGCGAAGACGACCTCATCCTGTTCCAGCGTGCCGGCAGCGAAGTGTATCGCGCCAGCCGCACCGCCCTTCGCACCATCTGGGGCGAGACCAGCTGGCAGATGCAGCGCCTGCGGGACAACCCGGAGTGCGCCGATCAGGAGCATGCCGCCCGCCAGGACGCCACCGATCCGGGTTTGCAGGCCAGGCTCACCTACAACCCGTCCGACGACGTGGCCGCGCCCTATATCGCTCGCGGGGTTTCTCCCCGTCTGGCGGTGCTGCGCGAGCAGGGGGTCAACTCCCACGTGGAGATG
Source organism: Aeromonas sp. R5-1 (assembly GCF_040908265.1). Classification (NCBI taxonomy): domain Bacteria; kingdom Pseudomonadati; phylum Pseudomonadota; class Gammaproteobacteria; order Aeromonadales; family Aeromonadaceae; genus Aeromonas; species Aeromonas sp. R5-1. Next base: position 858 of record NZ_JBFODJ010000033.1, on the reverse strand, counting down.
GCGGCCGCCTTTGACCGCGCCGGCTTTACCGCTGTCGACGTGCACATGAGCGACATCCTCGAGGGGCGCATCAAGCTGGAAGATTTCCAGACCCTGGTGGCCTGTGGCGGCTTCTCCTACGGCGACGTGCTGGGGGCGGGGGAAGGCTGGGCCAAGTCCATCCTGTTCAACGACAACGCCCGTGAGCAGTTCCAGCGCTTCTTCGAGCGCGGCGATACCCTCTCCCTGGGGGTGTGCAACGGTTGCCAGATGATGTCCAACCTGCGCGACCTCATCCCGGGGGCCGATCTCTGGCCGCGCTTCGTGCGCAACCGCTCCGAGCGCTTCGAGGCGCGCTTCAGCCTGGTGGAAGTGCAGGACTCCCCGTCCGCCTTCTTCGCCGGGATGGCTGGCTCCGTGATGCCGATTGCCGTCTCCCACGGGGAAGGGCGCGTGGAAGTGCGCGATGCTGCTCACCTGGCTGCGCTGCAACAGAGCGGTCTGGTGGGGCTGCGTTTCGTGGACAACCGCGGCAACGTCACCGTGCAATACCCGGCCAACCCCAACGGCTCCCCTGACGGTATCACCGCGGTGACCAGTGCGGACGGCCGCGCCACCATCATGATGCCGCACCCGGAGCGGGTATTCCGCACCGTGGCCAACTCCTGGCACCCGGACAACTGGGGAGAGGATGGCGCCTGGATGCGCATGTTCCGCAATGCTCGGGTTCGCCTGGGTTAAGCGCCAGCAAGAAACCAAAAACCGGCCCCAGTGGCCGGTTTTTTTAGGTTCTTCGCGGGATCTTGGGGAAGTGGAAGTTGACAGACAGGGTGCTGGTAAACTGGCTGTCTCCAAACACACCACCACCATCACCCTGCT
>NZ_JBFODJ010000032.1:0-36584 GCF_040908265.1 Aeromonas sp. R5-1 | reverse complement strand
GAAGCAGGAACCCGGTACTGCGCGAGCAGCTATCACCCAGTAATGGGAATCCCCCTCCTGTGACGCGAAGCGCTAAGGTGGGGGAGGATGTCAAGGGTACCGAGACGTTGCGCATCACGCTCATCACCCCGGCCACTGCCTCGTTGGCCTGGTCGGTCTTTGGCAGGGTCTTGATGTAGAAGGAGGCGCGGGCAAAACGGTCCGCCGAGCGGTTGGTGCCGGGCAGCATGGTGAGACCGCCAATCTCCTCCCAGTAGTCGTTGAGGGCCAGTTGCTTGTCAAAGGTCGGCGAGTTGGTCATCACCTGATAGCTGCGGTCGTTGGTAGCTCTGCAGCTTGCCCCCCACGTACTGGAAGATGGCGGAATCGCCGCTCGCATCGGAGAGGGAGAGGTGCAGCTGGCCCGGCTTGCCATCCGGGGTCAGGGTGGTCACCACATAGAACTCGTCCTTCGACAGGGCGGCGACCGAATCGGCCACGGTGGCGAAGTTGTCCAGCGCGTACTGGGCCCAGAGCGAGATGGAGAGAGTCTTGCGCGGATCCTTGTCGCTCGGGGTCACATACTCGGACTCGGTCAGATAGAGGAGGTTGGCCACCAGCCCCTTCTCGTTCATGCCGTCGGCGGTGCCCGCATCGAAGCCTGCCGCCACCACGGAGCCGTAGCGCGACGTCCACGTCATGGAGTGCGCACCGGCCTCCCCTTCCCGCGCGATGCCACGGGGCAGCGCCCAGAGATTGGTCGGCATGGCGCTGCGCCAGTCCATGGTACGACCGGTCACCACCAGCGCTCCCTCCCCCTGATAGACGGCGCGGGTACAGGCATCGGCGAGGGAACTGACGGAGAGGGAGACGGTCAGGGCCAGCAGGGTCTTATGCAACAGGGGGGAACGCAGGATTGTCATATGGATCACTCGAGTCTGTTGAAAACACAAGCATACCCCTTTTTGCATAACAGGGGCTGACTGAGGCTGGCAAACCAGGTGACAGATCTATCAACAGAGGTGCTGCCCTGCCAATCAGCGATCAATATCCATAAATTAATCAAAAAGATAAGCAAGCCACTTCGGGGCGATACCGCCAGATGCCATTCGCTGGCTTGCGTCGGTTTCAGACACATACCCTGCCCGCCAGCAGGCGGACAGGGAGGGGCTCAGCCTTCCTTCTTGCGGATACTCAGCCCCAGCTCGCGGCCACGCAGGCGGGCATAATAGATGGTGCCCACAAACGCCAGGGTGGTGAGCACCAGCTCCACCACCGCCAGCCACCGCTCCCCCTCATCCGTGGTGATCAGGGTCAGGGCGTGCAGGAAGTAGGGCATCAGCACGAAATTGCCCCAGGCGTGGGTGTAGGGATTGCCCTGCACTATGCCCTTGAGGGGGAAGAGCAGCGGCACCGTCCAGATCACCGGCAACAGCCAGGGGGCGAGATCCGGGTGGGGCGAGAGCCAGAGGTGCCAGAGCAGCACCCAGGCCAGCAGGCCGAAAAAACCGGCCAGGGTCAGCAGGCGAGCGAAGCGGGTGCTCACTTGAGGATCTCCAGCACCTGCTCGGGCGGACGACCTATGCGGGCCTGCCCGTTCTTGATGACAATGGGGCGCTCGATGAGCTTGGGGTGCTGGTGCATGGCACGAATGAGATCATCGCCGCTCACCTCGCCGAGCCCCAGCTCCTTGTAGAGCTCTTCCTTGGTGCGCATCAGCTGTCGGGGATCCGTGAAGCCAAGCTGACTCAGGAGGGTGCGGATCTGTGCCTCACTCGGGGCCTGCTCCAGATAGAGCACCACCTCGGGGGCGACCCCGTGCTGTTCCAGCAAGGCCAGGGTTTCACGGCTCTTGGAGCAGCGCGGATTGTGGTAGATTTGGGTCTCGCTCATGATAACTCCCTGATTAATCGCAAGATGGGACAAGAAATGGCGCTATTGTAGGGGAAACGGATGGTCAGGGTAAGCGGGAAGGCTATGGAAATGAAACGGATCTGTTGGCTGATTGTGGCAACCCTGCTGGGGGCCTGCAGCCCGGCACCCGACTTTACCGACGGCGCGGGAAAGAAGGTCAGCCTCGCGGAGCTCGGTGGCAAACCACTGCTGGTCAACTACTTCGCTCCCTGGTGCGCCCCCTGCCTGCGGGAGATGCCCCTGCTGGCAACATTGCACCAGGAAGGTCAGATCCGGGTGATCGCCATCCACTATGACCCCGCCTCTCCCGCCGAACTGACCGAGCTGGCACGGCGCCACGCCATCAGGGTTCCCCTGATGATCCCGGATGACGACGCCCGCCTCCCGTTCCCAAGGCCCGGGGCGCTGCCCACCAGCTATCTGCTCGATGCCAGGGGCACGCTGCTGGAGACCCTGGTGGGGGAGCTGGACGAGCAGAAGATAAGCGAGATAAAACGCCGCCTGGCGAGCGCCCCATAGCAGAGCCATCCAATACATTCATTTCTTCATCATCAAGATGCGTTGAAACCGATGAAAGGCCCTATTTTAGCCTGCAAAACAAGGCGGGGTGCCCCCAAAGGAGCACCCCGCCTGCCATCAACCCGCTCCGGACTCAGCCCTTGAGGCTGTCCAGATCCTTCTTGGCCCGCTCCAGCTGGGTGATACGCGCCTCGATGCGGGCCAGGGTCAGCTTGTCGCTAGTGGTGCCCCGCGCCACGATCAGTTCGTCGATGGCCGCCTGATAGTCCCCGCGCAGGGAAAGGGTCTCCGCCCGTGCCATGTGCAGGTCCGTCATTCTGCCCGCCTTGCGGTAGGCGTCCGACAGCAGGCTCCAGGCCAGGCTGTTCTCGTCGTGCTCCCGGGCATAAGGGTCCAGGATGGCGATGGACTTCTTGTAGTTGCCCCCCTCCAGATAGGCGTTGCCGAGGTTCACCACCACCACCTCGTTGTCCGGCATCCGGGTGCGGAAGCGCTCCAGTCTGGCGATGGCCTGGGCGCTGCGCCCCTTGGCGAGATCGATGTCGGTCAGGGCATCCACCACGAAGAGATCCTCCGGGTGACGGGTCGCCAGCTCCTGCATCAGGGTGTCGGCCTCGTCGGTGCGCTTGAGCTGCAACAGGGCCAGCGCCTTGCCATAGATGGCGGCATCCTTGAGGGGGTAATCCCCCTTCTGCAGGCGGCTGTCGAAGTAGGTGAGCAGCGCCTGGGGCGTCTCGGTGCCATAGCGCACCTGGATGCGCACCTTGGCCAGCCAGAAGTCCAGGCTCGGCGGCAGGGCGCGCGCGCCATAGCTCCCGGCCCGGGCACGGGCTTCGCTGATCCGGGTCTCCGGCAGGGGGTGAGTCAGCAGCATCTCCGGCGGCTTGCTGGCATAGCGGTACTCCGCCGCCAGCTTCTGGAAGAAGTTGGCCATGCCCATGGGATCGAATCCGGCGTCATACAGCGTCTTCATGCCGATGCGATCCGCCTCGTATTCGTTGTCCCGGGTGTAGTTGATGGCCGACTGCATCGACAAGCCAAGCGTGGTCTGCAAGGCCGCGATGCCGGCGGTGGGGTTGATCACCGCGAGTGCAATGGAGCCCACCAGGCCGGCCAGGGTCATGGCGGAGCTGCTCGCCTGTGCCTCCATGTAACGAGCGATGTGACGCTGGGTCACGTGGGTGATTTCGTGGGCCAGTACCGAGGCCAGCTCGCTCTCGCTCTCGGCGTAGAGGAAGAGGCCGGTGTGCACCTTGACCCGGCCACCGAGGAAGGCCGCCGCGTTGATGCTGGGATCGTTGATGAGGAAGAAGGTGAACGGGAAGCGCACCCCGTCGGCATTGGTCAGCAGCCGCTGGCCCAGATCGTCGATGTATTCGTTGAGCACGGGGTCATCGATGATGGGCAGGCCCGCCCGGGCAAAACGCATGAAGGCGTTGCCGTAGCGCACCTCCTGCTCGATGGGCAGTGCGGCGACCCCGGCGGTACCGATGTCGGGCAACTGGTTGCTCCCCTGGGCGTGGAAGGTCGCCCCCATCAGGGTGACCAACAGGGGAAGCGATGCTATCAGGGGGGAAAAACGTGCCACGTTATCTCTATCTCCAATCAGACCCCAGCGGGCATCGGCAGAATACCCTTGCCATTCAAGGCCCACAAGCGTTGTTTCATCCTCTCATCACGGCCATAATGACCGCCACGCACGCGATGGAGTTCTCATGGAACAGCTCGACCTGACCCCCTGGCGTTGTCCCGAGCCCCTCATCCGGCTCAAGCTCTGGTTGCGCCAGGCCCGGCCCGGTCAATCCGTGTGCATCCAGCTCGGGGATGCAGGCTCCCGGCAGGATATTCCCGCCTATCTGCACCGTCAGGGTCACCATGTCCAGACCCGGGAAGAGTCAGCTACCCGCCTCTCCCTGCTGCTCGTCGTTGCCCGTCCCCCCCGGGACGCCCTGCTCGCCCCCGAGCCCATGCCACCCACCCCGTGAGCCGCCATTCAAGGAAGCCTCGATGTTAGATGTATTGAAGCGCTGGTATCAGACCCGTTTTTCCGACCCCGATGCCGTCACCCTCTTCCTGCTGCTGGTCTTCTGCTTTGCCGTGCTCTGGCTGTTTGGGGATCTGCTGGCACCGCTGCTGGTGGCCCTGGTGATGGCCTATCTGCTGGAGTGGCCGGTGAGTCGCCTGCAACGAGGCGGCCTCTCTCGCACCGTCGCTACCAGCCTGGTCCTGCTGTTGTTCATCACGGTGACGACCCTGATGCTGCTGGGCCTCATCCCGACGCTGGTGAGCCAGGGGGTCAACCTGGCCAAGGAGGCCCCCGCCATGCTGGCCCATGCCCAGGACTATGTGCGCACCCTGCCGGAAAAATACCCCGAGATCATCGACGTCAGCCTGGTGGAAACCATCATCGACAACATTCGCCAGCGCATCCTGACCGGCGGCGAACAACTGGTGAGCGCCTCTTTGAGCTCCCTCATCAACGTGGTGGCCATCCTCATCTACGCCATCCTGGTGCCCCTGATGGTCTTCTTCATGCTCAAGGACAAACAGGTGCTGATGGGAGGCCTGCGCCGCTTCCTGCCCCGCAACCGCACCCTGGTGAACCGGGTCTGGGTGGAGATGAACGACCAGATCATCAACTACATCCGCGGCAAGGTGATCGAGATCGTCATCGTCGGCATCGCCACTTATGTGCCCTTCGCCCTGATGGGATTGCGCTACTCCGCCCTGCTGGCGGTCGCGGTGGGCTTCTCCGTGCTCATCCCCTATATCGGTGCCGCCGCGGTGACCGTGCCGGTGGCCATGGTGGCCCTGTTCCAGTGGGGGCTGACCCCCGACTTCGCCTGGCTGATGGTGGCCTATTTCGTGATCCAGGCCCTCGACGGCAACCTGCTGGTCCCCCTGCTCTTCTCCGAGGCGGTCAACCTGCACCCGGTGGCCATCATCATCGCCGTGCTGGTGTTTGGCGGTCTGTGGGGCTTTTGGGGCGTCTTCTTCGCCATTCCCCTCGCCACCCTGGTCAAAGCGGTGCTCAATGCCTGGCCCAAGCGGGAAGATCTCCCCCGCCCCGCCCCCTGACCCTGGCAAGGGGCGAGGCCGGGTCTCGCCCCTTCCAGATACCGGCCACCAGCAGCACCTCCGTGACGCTGGCTCATGCTTGCCTTGTCGGGTTTAATTGAAAACCGACATCCGTTTGACTTGCTACGCCGGTCTGATTCGTTCCCACGCCCACCCACCGACAAGGATGTGTCATGTCCCCAGTCCCTGCCCTGCGCCATGCCTCTCTGGGTGCCTTTCTGGCACTGCTGTTCTGTTCTCCCGTCCGGGCAGACCTCGATATCGGGGCCCTCAGCGCCTTCTCCAGCGACAGCCCTGACAGCCCCATTCCCAAGGGGCTGGTGCTGGGCGGGGCCGTCATCGGCGGTCAGGCCCGTTACCAGCACCAGGACGATACCCTGATGCCCATCCCGGGGGCCCTCTATTTTGGTGACAACCTGATGTATCTGGGGGATCGGGCCCGCTACTACCTGAGCCGGGATGGCAACCTCTCGACCTATGCCTTCGGCCGGATGCGCTTTGGCAACCTGGACCCGGACGACGATCCCTTCCTCCATGGCATGGAGAAGCGCAAGGGGCAGTTCGAGGCCGGTGTTGGGGCCGATCTCATCACTCCCTACGCCCTCTGGAGCGTGCGGGCCACCACGGATGTGACCGGTACCAGCAACGGTCAGGAGCTGATGCTGTGGGCCAACTTCCCCATCATCCGCGGCCCCCTGCTGCTGATGCCGGGAGCCGGCGTGATGCTGCGCAGCCACAACCTCGCCAACTACTACTTCGGCGGTGTCTCGCAAGACGAAGCGAGGGCGGACAGGCCGGCGTGGAACACGGGCACCACCCTCTCCCCCATGGTCTCCCTCATCGGCAGCTATCGCTTCAGCGCCAACTGGATTGGCGGCTTTGGCATCAACTACGAGCGCTACGACGACGACATCGCGGACAGCCCCATCGTCCAGCATCAGGGAGAACTCTATGCAGGCTTCGGGGTGGGCTACATCTGGTAGCCCCATCCGGACTGGACAACAAAAAAGGAGCCCATGGCTCCTTTTTTACGGCTATCCGGCGCAGCGTCACCCTGCCACTTCGGCGAGAAATTCGGCGAGCGCCTGGTTGATGAACGCGGGGTTCTCCAAGGTCGAGATGTGACCGGCCCCCGGGATCTCCCTGAACGGGCACCCCAGCACCTCGGCCATCAGATACCCCTCCAGCACAGGGCGAGCCTTGTCCTCGCACCCCGTCATCACCAGTGCGGGCAGCCTCATCTCTTCGAGCCAGTCGATGCGATCCTCCCGGGTCACGAAGCTGCGCCCCACCGCCACCAGGCTCGCCACCTTGTCGGCGGGCCATTGGGCCAGCCGGACCTTGAAACCGGCCATCAGGGCCGCGTCCGGTTGATGGGCGAAGAAGAGCGGAGCCACCTGATCGGCGATGGGCGCAGGCACGGCGCCGACCTGCTCGATCATCGCCAGCATGCCGAGATAGCGCTCGCAGGTGATCTGGGGTTCAAGGCCGACGAAGCTGTCCATCAGCACCAGGCCCTTGAGGCGAGCAGGCGCCATGCGCGCCAGCTCCACGCCCCACATGCCACCGATGGAGAGCCCCACCAGCACGCACTCGTCGATGCCGAGGGCATCGAGCAGCGCCAGGTGATCCCGGGCCAGGGTCGCCAGGGTGCAGGGCCCCTCGGGCAGCACATCGGAATCCCCGTGACCCCAAAGCTCGGGCACGATGCAGCGATAATGCTCCTTAAGGGCCTCGATTTGCGGTGCCCACATGGCACTGTCCCACAGGTAGCTGTGGCCAAAGAGCAGTGCCGGACCCTGCCCCTCGTCCAGATAGGCCATGCGGCGGCCCGCTATCTCCATAAACTGCTTCATGTTTTCTCCTGTTGCCAGCGGCGATGAAACTGGCTTTCCTGTTTTTCTGTTGCCAGCGGCTGATGAGGCGGCAGTGTAACACGCCACCCTTGGCAGGGGTGTCCGCCTGGTGCAAGCTGGAGAGACTCACAACGAGGAGTCACCAAGGAGAGGATGATGGCCAAGGAAAAGAGCAAGAAACGCCCCCGTCTGGACAAGAAGACCTACGAACATCACCTCGCCCACCTGCAGGAGGAGCTGGTCAAGTTGCAGGAGTGGGTCAAGCAGGAGGGGCTCAAAGTGGTGGTGCTGTTCGAGGGGCGCGACGCCGCGGGCAAGGGGGGCGTCATCAAGGCGATCACCGAGCCCCTCAACCCCCGGGTCTGCCGGGTCACCGCCCTGCCCGCCCCCTCGGATCGGGAGCGCACCCAGTGGTACTTCCAGCGCTACGTGGCGCACCTGCCCTCGGCGGGCGAGATGGTGCTGTTTGACCGCTCCTGGTACAACCGGGCCGGGGTCGAACGGGTGATGGGCTTTTGCAGCGATGACGAGTATCGCGAATTCCTGCGCGCCTGCCCCGAATTCGAGCGGATGTTGATCCGCTCCGGCATCACCCTCATCAAATACTGGTTCTCGGTCAGCGACGAAGAGCAGGAGAAACGCTTCAAGGAGCGCATCAATACTCCCATCAAGCGCTGGAAATTCAGCCCCATGGATCTGCAATCCCGCTCCCGCTGGGTGGAATACTCCCGCGCCAAGGATGACATGTTCACCTACACGGATACCGAGGATTGCCCCTGGTTCGTGGTGGACGCCGACGACAAGCGCCGCGCCCGCCTCAACTGCATCTCCCACCTCCTTGGCAAGGTGCCCTACGAGGCGATCCACTACGAGCCCATCACCCTGCCTCCCATCAAGACCGAAGGGTATGAGCGCCCGCCGCTCACCAGCCAGCACTTCGTGCCGGACGTCACCGCCGCCCTCGAGTCAGACAAGCACGGGCAGTGACGGGTTCCGGCCAGCCGCCCCCGCTGGCCGGAACCCGGGCTTCGGATGACGGGCAATAAAAAGCCGGTCTTGCGACCGGCAAAAGGCATTGAACGTATAGAAAGGAAAACCTGGCCCTCTCGCCCTCTCAGGCGCGGATATATTTGGCCGTGCGCGGGAACGCCTGCTCTTTGGCATCGAACAGGTAGCAGGCTTCGGCCGGGATGCCGACGCTGTACTCCTGGCCGGTGGCCACGTCGATGTCGGAGCTCGCCTTGACGGTGAAGTCGTGACCATCCACGTCCATGTAGACGAAGGATTCTGCCCCCAGGTGTTCGGCTACCTGCACCACGCCGCTCACGCGGCTGTCGGCATGGGCATGACCCAGCGGCACCAGGTGCTCGGGGCGAATGCCCAGCTCCACCTTGTCGCCCACCGCGCCGCGACGGGCATCCACCCGGGCACGCACGGTATCGCCGGAGGTGAGCTTGACCACGCACTCCTGCTCGCCGATCTCCACCAGCTCGCCCGCCAGGAAGTTCATCTTGGGGGAGCCGATGAAGCCCGCCACGAACTTGTTGTCCGGGTTGTGGTAGAGCTCGAGGGGGGTGCCGAACTGCTCCAGGTTGGTGGCCGCCTCGCCCTTGAGGGGGCTCAGCACCACGATGCGGTTGGCCAGCGTCATGGCCTCCACCTGGTCGTGGGTCACGTAGATGATGGTGGAGTTGAGCTCCTTGTGCAGCTTGGCGATCTCGATGCGCATCTTGACCCGCAGGGCGGCGTCGAGGTTCGACAGCGGTTCGTCAAACAGGAACACCTGCGGCTGCTGCACGATGGAGCGGCCGATGGCCACCCGCTGACGCTGACCGCCAGAAAGGGCCTTGGGCTTGCGGTCCAGCAGCGGCTCGAGACCCAGGATCTCGGCGGCGCGCATCACCCGCTTGTGGATGTTCTCCTTGTCCATCTTCTTGAGCTTGAGGCCAAAAGCCATGTTCTCGTAGATGTTCATGTGCGGGTAGAGGGCGTAGGACTGGAACACCATACCGACGTTGCGCTCCACCGGCGGCACGTCATTCATGTAGCGCCCGCCGATGGTCAGCTCGCCGCTGGTGATGTCTTCCAGACCCGCGATCATCCGAAGCAGGGTGGACTTGCCGCAGCCGGAAGGGCCGACGAAGACGATGAACTCCCCTTCCTTGATATCGAGGTTGATGCTGCGCAGGGTGTCCTTGTGGACAGCCGGGTCGTAATTTTTGCGAACGTTGTTGAGTACTACTTCAGCCATGTCGAGCTCCGCTCTTGAATCTTTGCAAATCGTGATGACGGGGGGAGCCAGCTCCCCCGGCCATGAACCGTTAACCTTTCACGCCGCCTGCGGTCAGACCGCCCACCAGCCAGCGCTGGGCGAGCAGGAAGACGACCGTGATGGGGAAGCCTGACAGCACGGCGGCTGCGGCAAAGTCACCCCACAGGTAGTTCTGCGGATAGAGGTACTGCTGGGCTCCGACCGCCAGGGTCAGATTGTTCACATCCTGCAACAGGATGGAGGCCATGGGCACCTCGGTGATGGAGCCGATGAAGGCCAGGATGAACACCACCGCCAGAATGGGCACCGACAGGGGCAACAGGATCAGGCGGAACGCCTGCCACGGAGTAGCGCCATCGATGGCCGCCGCCTCCTCCAGGGAGGAGTCGATGGTCTCGAAGTAGCCCTTGATGGTCCAGACGTGCAGGGCGATGCCCCCCATGTAGGCCAGGATCAGGCCGCCGTGGGTGTTGAGACCCAGCCAGGGGATGTAGTCACCGATCTTGTTGAAGAGCGCGTAGATGGCCACCAGTGCCAGCACCGCCGGGAACATCTGGAAGATCAGCATGCCCTGCAGGATGGTGGACTTGCCACGGAACCGCAGACGGGCGAAGGCGTAGGCACAGGTGGTGGAGAGCACCACTATCATCAGGGCGGTGATGCCCGCCACCTTGATGGAGTTCCACAGCCAGGTCAGCACCGGGAACGGCGGCGGCGTGATGCTGCCGTCGGCGTTGGTGATGGACATGCCGAGCGCCAGCTTCCAGTGATCCAGGGTCGGATTGGTGGGGATGATCTCCCCCACCGAGAAGTTGCCGTTACGGAACGAGATGGCGATGACCATGATCAGCGGGAAGATGATCAGTGCCAGGAAGCCCCACATCACCAGGTGGGTTGCCCACACCCGGTATTTGACTGATTTGGGTTGTACGATTGCCATGTTGAAGCCTCCTTACAGTTGCTTGTCGGCTTTGGACAATTTCAGGTTGAGCAAGGCCAGCGCACCCACGATGAGGAAGATGGCGGTGGCGATGGCACTGGCCAGACCGTAGTCCTGACCACCCGAGCCCTGGAACGCGATCCGGTAGGTGTAGCTCACCAGCAAGTCGGTGGTCCCGGCCGGCGTGGTGGCCCCGATGATGTCCGGCGCCCCGTTCGTCAACAACTGGATAAGTACGAAGTTGTTGAAGTTGAAGGCAAAGGATGCAATCAACAGCGGTGTCAGCGGCTTCATCAAGAGCGGTACGGTGATCTTGAAGAAGTTCTGTACCGGCCCCGCCCCGTCCATGGCGGACGCCTCGTAGAGATCTTCCGGAATCGCCTTGAGCAGGCCCATGCAGAGGATCATCATGTAGGGGTAACCGAGCCAGGTGTTGACGATGAGGATCATCACCTTGGCCAGGAAGGGATTGGTGTACCAGTCCGGCTTGATGCCGAAGGCCGCTTCCAGGAACAGGTTGATTTCACCGAAGTTCTGGTTGAACAAGCCCTTGAACACCAGGATGGAGATGAACGCCGGTATCGCATAGGGCAGGATCAGCATGACCCGGTAGAAACCACGCCCCCTGAGCTGCTCCCACTGCACCAGACACGCCAACACCATGCCAATCGCCAGGGTGAACGCTACCGAACAGGCGGAGAAGATCACGGTCCAGACGAAGATCTGCATGAAGGGACTCTGGATACCCGGGTCCGTCATGATGCGCATGAAGTTTTTCCAACCCACGCTCACCACGAAACCGGGGGCAACGCCCTTGCCGACGAAGTGACCTTCCGCATCGATGTACTGGTAGAAGCCGGTGTCACCGTTGGGCAGCATCAGCTCGCCGCTCTGGTTGTCACGCAGCAGGTTGCTGTCCTTGATCATGACGCCGGACTTGAGCACGGCGCCGTCGACCAGCTGGGTATAGAGCTGTTTCTGGGCGGCAAACTTGCGCAGGCTGCTCAGGGTCAGATGGATATTGCCTTCGGGCAGTACCACATCCAGGGCACTCAGGTGGGTGCGGTGATCAACGATGGCACGAATGGGTGCCGCCTCGCCGACCGTGGCCCCGTCCAGAGGCTGCAACTGAACAACCTGGGGCTCGTCACGGACCCGTCCTTCACGGACGGCCAGGGTACGCGCCTTGTTGTTCAGCAAGGTAAGGGGTGGACTGATAAAGGATTGCTCGTCCTGTTTCAGCAGCAGCTGAAACTGATTGTTCTCACCACCCAGGAGGGTGAAATCGAATTCACCGCCGGTCACCTTGTAGGTTTTTTTCAGATGGTAATCCCGTGCCTGCTCAAGGGAGAGCAAGTTGGATCCCGAATAGTTGGTGAAGGCGATGCCGATCGTGTAGGCAAGAGGGAAGATGATAAAAACAACCATGCCTGCCACACCGGGGAAAATATAACGGTGGGCATAGGTCTTCTTGTTCATGAAGACATAGAGACCGACGGATACGACCACCAGATCGAGCAGGGCAAATACCCACTCGCCGCTGGCATACATCATCACGGCCGCATAACCATTAAGCACTGCGATCAGTGCCGCCATGGTCCACTTGAGCCAGACGTACTTGTCTTTCTTCGGACCGGCATAGGATTCGATAGAAGGTACTACTTCCATGCCAATTAACCTTTATTGCGCCAAGAGAGATTGAGAGAGTGGGAGGCCCGAAGGCCTCCCGGGTAGTGCATGCTTACTGGACGATACGCTTGGCAGCGGTATCCAGCGCTTCGTCAACGCTCTGACGGCCAGAGGTGACGTTCTTGAGGGCAGTTTCGAAGGAAGACCAGAAACGGCTCATCTCGGGCACGGACGGCATCGGTTCGCCATTCTGGGCGTTCTGCATGGTGGCCTTGATGTTGGGGTCCGCTTCCAGGGTCTTCTGGAAGGACTTCAGGGCCACGGCGCCCAGCGGCTTGTCGGCGTTAACCGGCGCCAGACCGGCATCGGTCAGCAGGTAGTTCTCGAGGAACTCGATGGCCAGATCCTTGTTCGGGCTGGCGGCGTTGATGGTGGCACCGAGCACGCCGACGAAGGCCTTGGCCGGCTGACCCTTCAGGGTCGGCAGCTGGGCTACGCCATACTTGATGCCGCTCTTGTCCAGGTTGCTCCAGGCCCAGGGGCCGTTGATCATCATGGCCACTTCACCCTTGTTGAACTTGGCGTCCATCACACCGTAGTCGATGCCCTTCTCCAGGTGACCGGATTTGATCATCTCGGAGATGTAGCCGACGCCAGCCTTGGCACCTGCGTTGTTCACGCCGGTGTCTTTGACGTCATAGCCGGTGGCGGTCTTCTTGAAGGCATAACCACCGTTGGCAGCCACCAGGGGGTAGCTGAAGTAGGGGGTGTCATAGGCCCACATGATGGCGCGCTTGCCATTTTTCTTCAGGTCTTCGTCGATCTTGGCGATCTCTTCGAAGGTCTTCGGCGGGTTGGGCAACAGATCCTTGTTGTAAATCAGGCTGACGGCTTCTACCGCGACCGGGTAGCCATAGGTCTTGCCATCGACGGTCATGGCATCCCAGGCGAATTGCTCGAACTTGGCCTTGGTGGCGGCATTCGGGGTCACGGGAACCAGCAGACCGGACTTGACCCACTCACCGTAACGGTCGTGAGCCCAGAAGAAGATGTCCGGGCCGTTGCCGGTGGCGGCTGCTTGCTGGAATTTGACTTCAACCTGATCCGGGTGGGCGACGGTGACCTTGATGCCGGTTTCGGCTTCAAACTTCTTGCCGACTTCGGCCAGGCCGTTGTAGCCCTTGTCACCGTTGATCCAGATGGTCAGCTGACCTTCATCAATGGCAGCAGTGGCAGAGCAGGCCACGCCCAGGGTAGCCAGACCGATCAGGGATGACAGCAATTTCTTTTTCATGAGCCTTTCCTTGTATTAGTTCCGCGCTGTAAGAGCATTGTGTGCAGATGCATATTATCCCAAGCAGTCAATGCCTCACATGACACGCCTCGCATTTTTGAAATGCAATTACGTATTTTCTTCCAGAAAGTTATGAAAACATTTTCTTATTTCAGCGACTTATCGGGATTTATCGCCATATTTTTGGCCTTGCACAGAAAACTAATTACCAAAAAGAAATAAATTTACACCAATGAAAGGGGTTTCACCTCAATGAAAACCCTTTCATCTCCATTATTTGGTTTAATGTGTTAACAAAAGTACCAAGCCGGATTCCAAGTTCATCTCCCCCTTAAATAAAAAGGCATCGGAGCGGACTCCGATGCCTTTTTGCAAGAAATGACGGCTGGATCACATTATGACTGGCGCAGCAGCTGATCCTTGAGGTTGGGCGGCACACCACGGATGGTCAGCGTGTCGGTCTGGGGATCGTAAAACACCCGACTGTTCAACAGCTTCTGCTCGAAGCTCAAGGTCAGGCCGCCGCCGGAACCGACGAACTTGGTCAGGCCACGCAGGGTGGATCTGTCCGCCGGGAAGCGTTCCTCCAGCTCATATTCCTGACCGATGAAGCTGTAAAAATCGAGGTCGCCACCTCCCGCTTCTTTTGCGGAGAGCTCCGCCGAGAGCTCCTTGATCTCGATCTCTTCACCGGCGCTGGCCTGTTCGGTGCAATATTTGAAGACCTGTTTCTTGTAATCATTGCGCTCGGCGGGTTCGAGCTGACGGCTGTCGCAGTAATCGTCCACCGCCTGCAGCAAGCCTTTATTTTGCACCTTGGCATCCATGCCCTCGCGGGCACCCAGCAAGTCCATGAAAAAGTCCCCCAGCTTGCGGCCGACCCGCCCCTTGCTGAAGGTGATATAACGGCGAGAGTCCCGCTGGGTTTTCCACTCGGTCAGATCGATGCGGGCCACCAGGTTGAGTTTGCCGATATCCAGATAATGAATGTGACGCAGGTCCAGCGCCTCGCTGACGGTGACGCTCTCCTTGCCCTCCAGCAGGGCGATCATCAGGTAATCGACCCCGACATAGTTGTATTTGGCAATCAGCAACACGCCCTGCTCGTCCAAGGCGTGCTCCACCAACTGTTTGACCAGCATCTGGGTCAGGGTAATAGAGAAGGGGACGAATTCGGTCTGCTCGCCAAGCAGCTGTTCGAGGGCGATGCGAAAGGCCGGTGACGGCTGTCTGGGAGCCTCTTCACCTTCTGCCAGCTCGGCGACGTCGGCTTCCGGGTCGGCAAAGAAGCCGAAGCCCTTGCCACCCTTGCCGTTGTAGATGCGATGCAGTTCTGCCATCAGCCCTTGCACCGCCTCGTCGGCAGGCAGAGTCTGACTGCGGGTATCGGCGTGCGGCTGACCGTCATTGCCGGCGCGCAGGGAGTGAAGAATGATCTTGTCGATATCGAGACTCATGTCACAAAGCCATAGTGTTAGCCGAAAGGGTGAAGTATTATAAGGCGCTTTGAACCGAGATGAACCCAAGATTATGCCCATCGTATCAAAGTACAATAACGAGCAGTTTGACGCCCTGATGAACGACCTGATCACCGCCCTGGAGAAACACAAGGCGCCGGTGGATCTCAGTCTCATGGTGCTTGGCAACCTGACCACCAACATCATCAACGGTATGGCCCCGGCCCAGCGTCAGGCGATCACCGAGAAGTACATCCAGGCGCTCACCGCCTCGGTGGATCATCGCCACGATGCTCACTGAGTTTCTTCGCATTCTTTGATGTTTTTCAAGCAGATGGATCATTATGGTCGAAACCGGCAACCCCTATCGTGATAACGTTTCTCGCCTGATCACCTGGGGGCATTGGTTCTCCTTCTTCAACATCCTCCTGGCCATGCTGATCGCGACCCGCTATCTGGGTTCCATCAGCTGGCCATCGACCACGCTCGGGGTCACCTATCTCATCATCAGCTGGATAGGTCATTTCTCGTTCCTGAGCTTCGTCACCTATCTGCTGACCGTCTTCCCCTTGAGCTTCGTGCTGCCCAGAGAGAAGCCACTGCGCTTCATCTCGGCCATCATCGCCACCCTGGCGCAGGTGCTGCTGCTCATCGACACCCAGGTGTTCCAGCTGTTCAAGTTCCACTTGAATGGCCAGGTGTGGCAACTGCTGCTGGATCAGGCCCAGACCGAAGAGGGCTCGATCTGGAGCATCATCTTCGTCGCCGTGCCCACCATCTTCCTGCTGCAACTGCTGCTGTCGGCCTATGTGTGGCGCAAGATCAACAAGCGCAAACGCCGCCAGTACGGCAATCAGGTGGGACTGGCCTTGCTGGTCTGCTTCATGCTGACTCACCTCGTCAACAGCTGGGCGGATGCAACCCTGTATCAACCCATCACCATGCAGCGCGCCAACTTCCCGCTCTCCTACCCCATGACAGCCAGAAGCTTCCTGGCCAAGCATGGCTGGCTCGATCTCGAGCAGTATGAGAAGAAGGCCGAGAACCAGGGTAGCGCCGAGCATCGCCTGCTCTACCCCCTGCGCCCCCTCAGCGTGAGTGCCCCGGCCGAGCACAAGAACCTGCTGGTGGTGGTGGTCGACTCCCTGCGGGCCGACATGCTCAACAACATCAACATGCCCAATCTGCAGCGCTATGCGGATCAACACCTCAACTTTGCCAACCACATGAGTGGCGGCAACGATGACGCCATGGGGATGTTCAGCCTCTTCTACGGGCTGCCGGGCCACTACTATGGCGATATCCGTGCCGACAAGCGCCCGCCGGTGCTGTTCGACGAGATGCTGCGCCAGGACTACCAGTTCGGCTTGTTCGGTGCGCTGGAAGATGCCCAGCAATATCAGCAGAGCCTGCTCGCTGGCCTGCGCAAGCAGGTGTTTGTCTCCCGCCAGAGTGATGACACTCGCCTCATCGGCGACTGGCAGCAGTGGCTTGGCACACGCACCGCGGACAGGCCCTGGTTCTCCCTGGTCTATCTCTCGAGCCCGGGGGATTATCAGGTGCCCGCCAGCCTCAAGGGCCCCTTCCAGCCCGAGCTGACGCGCTTCAACCCGGCCACCGCCTATAGACCCGAGAACCTGCAAAAGCTGGAGAATCGCTACAAGAACTCGGTGTTCTACACCGACCAACTGCTGGAGCAGATGCTCTCCCGGCTGCAGCAGCAGGGGCTGAGTGAACAGACCATAGTCGTCATCACCTCCAATCACGGCCAGGAGTTCAACGAAACCCAGAGCAACAGCTGGGGCTATGGCAGCAACTACTCCCCCTATCAGGTGCAGGTTCCTTTGGTGCTCGCCTGGCCCGGTGTCGAGAGCCAGCCACAGGAGCAGGCAAGCAGCCACCTGGATCTGGTGCCGACCCTGATGAAGGGCATGCTGGGGGTACGTAACCCCCCTCGGGACTACAGCACGGGGCGCAGCCTGTTCGACAACAGCCCGCGCAACTGGCTGCTGGCCGGCGATCAGAATGACTTTGCCATCTATCAGGACAACACCATCACCCAGTTCAACAAGCAGGGTGACTTCGAACTGCTGGATCGCGCCACCTATCGCCCCATCAAGCACGGCACCCCGGACATGGGGGCCATGATCCAGGTGATGAACGAGCTCAATCGCTTCTATCGCGCCCCCTGATCAGCGCCAGCCCACCTCCTTGAGCCCGCCCCTATGGCGGGCTTTTTCTTGCCCGCACCACGCCCGTCTTCCCGTTTCCCATGGCGTCATTCGCAAACGTATGCCACCACCTTACTGATTTATCTCTCAAAAAATTCAATTCGATCAATATCATAAAAACAAAATGATAATGATTGTCATTTATTGATCTACTTGACTCCCTCTGCAATAATCCGCGCCCTCAGGCTTAAATAATAATTATTCTCAAATATGAAAATTCGACTTCTTCACTACTGGCCCATGCTGCTGTCCGGTACGGCGCTGGCTGCCAGCGATCCCGCCGGGGTCGACACAACGGACATGCCCCCCGAACTCAAGGGGCGGGAAACCATCGTGGTCAAGGGACAGCGCATCGAGCAGAAGCTCTCCGACGTGTCGGGTTCCATCACCGTCATCACGGAGGAGGATCTGGATCGCCAGGTTGCCACCGAGCTCACCGATGTGTTCAAGAACGAACCCGGCGTCTCGGTGACCGGCTCCGCTGGCCGCCCCCAGAACATCCTCATCCGCGGCATGGGCGGCAACCGGGTGCTCATCATCAAGGACGGGGTGCGGGTCAGCGACGGCTTTGGCGCCGACGACCTCAACGACAAGGTGGGGCGCTTCAGCTTCGATCTCGACGACGTCAAACAGATAGAGGTGGCCAAGGGAGCCGGTTCCTCCCTCCATGGCTCCGATGCCATCGGCGGCACCATCGTCATCAGCACCAAGCAGCCGGAAGATTACCTTCAGGGCCAGGATGCCTATCTCGGCAGCAAGGTGCTGCACGATGGCAGCAGTGACAAGCAGAAGCTGAGCGCCACCGGCGCCGCCCGGATACGGGATACTGAACACCTGCTGCGCCTCTCCGGCTGGCAGGGGCATGAGACCGCCAACTATGACGAGAGCCGCATCCCGGCGGATCTGGATGGCATCAGCGCCTCCACCAGCTCTCGCATCCAGTTGAACGAACATCATCTGCTGCGCCTCGAACTCGACTACTTCGAGGACAACGCCGAGCGGGATCAGGGGCCGCGCGAAGTGCCCCAGCCCGATGGCAAGTGGCAGGTGCGCCAGTACCACGAGCAGGGCAGCCAACACACCCAGGGGGGCAAGCTGGCCTGGGAGGCGAGCAACCTCGACACAATACTGGCCGACAGTCTCACCTGGAGTGCCTACGGCAATCACTCGAAAAACACCGCCAACAAGCGCAGCCTGCTGCAAAACGATCTGCTGAGCGGTTATCCGCGCTATCGCAGCGAACGGGAACTCGCCACCTTCACCGAAGACAGGATCGGTACCGAGCTGGATGTGCGCCGGGATCTCGCCACCGGCCATCTCGCCCATCAGCTCAGTTACGGCATCGAGCTGGAGCGCACCACCCACGAGCGGCCGGTGGAGAAGCTGAGTCTGGAGGCCGGCATTCCCCAACCCGGCCAGTCCGCCCCCTTCAGCCGCGCCCGTACCGACAGGGCCGGAGTCTGGCTCGGCGACGTGGCCAGCCTGGGCCAGTGGCAGTTCACCCCCACCCTGCGCATGGATCACCAGTGGCTCACGCCGCTGGACGGCAGCAACGACAGCAACCACAGCTGGCACCTCTCCCCGAGCCTGGCCACCAGCTACCGCTTCAACGACCAGTGGCGCAGCTGGCTCAGCTATGCCAACGGGTTCCGGGCGCCTTCCTACGACAAGGTGTACGGCAACATCCCCCACTACTTCGCTCTGCCGCCCTTCGAGATCATCGCCAACACAGGGCTCAAGGAGGAGACCAGCCACAGCATCGAGTGGGGGCTGAGTGGCGAGGGGGACAACTGGAGCATCAAGCCAGCGCTCTTCTACAACCGCTACTACAACTTCATCGACTGGCGCGAGGTGGGGCTGCGCCTGAGCGATGGCGTCATCCTGCGCCAATATCGCAACGTCGCCAAGGCCGAAACCTGGGGGGCCGAACTCGCCGCCAGCTACTGGCTGACCCAGGAGTGGGAGCTCGCCACCAAGCTCGGCTGGGTCGATGGCGAGGACAACAAAGGTGAAGCGCTGCGTACCCTGACGCCCCTCGAGGGCAACACCCGTCTTAGCTATCAGGCCAATGAGTGGAGTCTGGGCATTCAGGCGGACTATGCCGCCGCCATGAGCCGGGTGCCCACCTGCGGCAACAGCCTGACCGGCCGCCAGGGGGACTGCCTCGAAAGTGCCGGCTGGCTCAGTTTCGCCCTGACGGCCGACTGGCTGGTCACCGACGCCCTCAAGGTCAACCTCAAGCTCGACAACCTGTTCGACACCCGCTACACCCGCTATCAGGATGTGGCCGGGCTGGAAGCCGGGACCGATGCTTCCCTCTTCACCCAGAGCGGCCGCACCCTGAGTGCCAGCCTGCGCTACACCTTCGTGGGGATCTGATGCACAGCTTACTGATCCTGGCCAGCCTGCTGGCCACGCCGGTCCCCGCCTCTCCCCTGCCTGAGGCAACCCTGGAGGCCGCGCCCCTCATCCCCGAGCGCCCGCAACTGATGAAGGGGGAGATAGCCCGCCTCGATCCCTATGGTGGCTGGCGTGACGACAGCCGCCAGGATCCCGCCCTCCTGACGCTGCTGCGCGAGCAGAACCGCTGGACCGAGCGGCAGCTCGCCGACCAGGTGCCACTGGTGCAGCGCCTGCAGACGGAGTGGCAGGGCCGGGAGCGGGGCGACCCCGTGCCGGACGACTGGCTTAGCCAGGCTGGCAGCCAGTGGCGCATGGAGGCGGACGGTAGCCTGTGGCAACGCAGCGACGCCAATGCCGCCCCCCGAAAGCGGCTGGCTCCCCGCCAACCTGCCGAGGGGTATTACGAGCTCGCCGCCTGGGCCCTGCACCCGGGCGGGCAACTGCTTGCCCTGGCCGAAGACCACAGGGGAGATCGGGACTACCGCATCACCCTGCTGGATCTGGCGAGTGGCGAGACACTGGCCTCTTTGCCTCACCGCGCCGGCGATCTGCTCTGGAGTCTGGATGGCAAGACCCTCTACACCCTCGCCAACGAGCACCAGACCCTGCGCCCCTGGCAACTGCTGGCCTGGCAGGATGGCAAGGAGACCCTGGTGTATGAGGAGCGCGATCCCGCCTGGCTGCTCGGCCTCTATCGCACCACGGATCGCCGCCACCTGGTGCTGCAAAGCAACAACCACGACAGCTCGGAGCAATACCTGCTGGACGCGGGTCGGGCCGACCTGCTCAAGGGGCGCGAGCGCGGCCTCGAATACTACCTGGATACCCTGGGGGACAGGGTGCTGATCAAGAGCAACCGGGACGGCGCCCTCGGCCTCTATCAGGTGGCCGACTTGAGCCTGGTGGCGAAGGGAGAGTGGCAACGGCTCTGGTCCGGCGAGGGCCGGGAACTCGAGAAGTGGCGCCTCTTTGCCCGGCACACCGTGCTGCAATACCGCAAGGAAGGGGATGACTGGCTCGATGTGCTGGACGCCAAAGGTGCGTTGATCCACAGCCTGCCGCTCACCGATGGCGCAGGCACGGCTTGGATCCAGGGCAGCCAGGAACCGGCCAGCGACAAGGTGCTCATTCGCCGCCAGGGGATGGCCGAGCCACCTCACCAGCGCTGGCTGGATCTCGCCTCCGGCGCCTGGGAGGGGACACCCGAGAGCAGGGACACTTCTCCCTATCAGAGCGAGCGACGCTGGATCGCGGGCAAGGACGGGGTCAAGGTGCCTGTCTCCCTGGTCTGGCGCAAGGGCATTACCCACCCCAGGGCACTGCTGCTCTACGGCTATGGGGCTTACGGCACCCCCATGCGCCCCTACTACCAGCCCCGGGTGCTGAGCCTGCTGGATCGCGGCTTTGTCTACGCCATCGCCCATGTGCGCGGGGGCGGTCTGCTCGGCGAATCCTGGTACCGGGAGGGTCGTGGCCGTGACAAACAGCACAGCGTGGATGATTTTCTCGCCGTGGCCGATGCCCTGGCCCAGGATCCCGCCATCGTTCCCGCCCGGCTGTTTGCCATGGGCGGCAGCGCCGGCGGCCTGCTGGTAGCAGCGGCACTCAACCAGGCGCCAACCCGTTTCGCCGGGGCCGTGCTGCAAGTTCCCTTCGTCGACCTGCTGGGCACCATGCAGGATCCCGAGCTGCCCCTCACCCGGCAGGAGTACGCCGAGTGGGGCAATCCGGCCATCCCGGGTGACTATGCCGCCATGCGCCGCCTGAGCCCCTACGACAACCTGCACAAGGCCCCTTATCCCCCCGTCTATGTGACGGGCGGCCTGCACGACAGTCAGGTGCCCTACTGGGAACCCCTCAAGTGGATAGCCCGCCTGCGATCCCATAGCACGGGAACAGGCCCCTATCTGCTGCGCACCGAACTCGACGGCGGCCACCTGGGCGCCCCCCGAACGGCGGCGCTGCGTGCGGCGCAGGAGTATGCCTTCCTGCTCACCCTGGCGGGCGTCAACCACTGACCCCTTGTCCTCTTTTTCTGGAGTGAACCATGAAACCCTCTTCCCTGGCCCTCTGGCTGGCGGCAACCCTGATCTCATCGCCGCTGCTGGCGGCCGATCTGCAGTTTGTCGATGAACAACCCTTGACCACGACGCCGAAGCGCTGGCTCGAGCAGCGCCTCGGTGTGCTCCTCGCCCCCGACTACGACAGGGCCAGCCTGCTCGGCCACCATTACAGCTTTCGCCAGCTGGTGAACGGCCTGCCGGTGGCCGCCACCCAGGCCGCCGTCAGTGTCGACGGGGACGGCCGCCCCTGGCGCCTCTACCACAACCTGCGCCCCTTGCAGAGCACAGCGCCCGGCTGCGATGCCAGCGGCACCCTGGATCCCCTGCTCGCCACCCTGCGCACCGACGGCAACCAGATAGAGACGCTGGGGCCGGTCGAAGCCTGGTACTGGCGAGACGGCGATACCCTGGTGCCTGCCCTGCGCCAGCGGGTGCGCGAGCACAAGGCAGGCAATGCCAAGGCCAGCCAGGTGCAGCTGTTTGCCCGTTGCGACGGGGAGCAGGAGCTTGGCCGTCTCGGGGATCAGGCAACTACCCACCCTCTGCATGTCGCCGACGCAGGCGATATGCAGGTTCAGGCCCGGGTGTTCGACCCCGATCCCCGCACCCGCCTGCAGGACGCCAGCCTGGTCTGGCACGATGAGCTGGTGCTGGCACAGGCCGCCTACCAGGATCCGGTTCCCCTGCCGGTGAGCCTGCAAGCCGGGCAGTATCGCCTGAGCGGCCCCCATGCCAGGGTGGTGGATGTCATGGCCCCCGAATCGGCCCCCTACAGCAGCAGTGACGTGCAGGGTTTTCGCCTGACCCGGGACGATCGCGGCTTTGCGGACATCAACGCCTACTACCATCTGGATCTCGCCCAGCGCCACCTCAAGGCGCTCGGCTTCACCGAGCTCATCCCCGGGGCGCTCGACATCGACACGGACGCGGGCTATCAGGACAACTCCCTCTACGATCCGTTCGAACGCAGGCTGGAGCTGGGTCGCAGCGGCGTGCCCGATGCCGAGGATCCCATGGTCATCTGGCACGAGTTCGGCCACGGGGTGCAGCACCACATCCTGCCGGATCTCGGGGAAGAGGGAGACTGGGGGGCCATCGGCGAGGGCTTTGGCGACTACCTGGCCGCCAGTCATCGCCAGCGCAGCGAAGCCGGTCGCCAGTTCGAACCCGCCATGGTGTTCAACTGGGATGCCCGCTTTACCGACCGCACCCCGCGCCAGCTCGACGATCTGCGCGCCCGCTACCATCCGGACTACCGATACCCCGCCCACCGCACCATCAACGGCAGCAACGGGGATCAGCTCTGGGGCACCCCGCTGTTCCAGGCCCTGCTGACGGCGGTGGCCGAGCACGGCGAGGCGGCCAGGGACGAGTTTGATCGCGTCATCATCGAATCCCACTTCGGCCTGGGGCCGGCCATTCGCATGCCGCAACTGGCCCGGACCACCGTGGATACCGCCGCCCGTCTCTATCCGACGCGAGCCTATGCCCGTCTGCTGGAGCAGGCATTTCGCCAGCACGGGCTGCTGCAAGCTCCCGTCAATATTGCCCTCGCCGAGGGGAGCGCCATCCCGCTGGGGCAGCGCCAGTCGGTGCAGCTGACCCTCAGCAACCCGGGCAAAGGGGAAGTGACCCTCAATGAGCTGGCCCTCACCCTGCCAACCGGGTTGCAGGCCGATCCTGACAGCTGGCAACCAGCAACCCTGGCCGCCGGTGCCAGCATGACCACCACCCTGCGCCTGCTGGCCCAGAGCCCGCTCGCCTGCGGCGACGAGGCGAGCCTCTCGGTGAATCTCGCCATGAGCGGTACCAGCCCCACCGAGCGCCAGTGGCAGCAATCCCTGACCCTACCCATCGGCACCCCCGTCATCAGCCGGGCCAGTGGTCGGTCACAGCGACTGAACGATGCCCAGAGCGAGGAGGTGCGCGGCTTGAGCGAAACCAGCCTGCTGCTGGAGAAGAGCGATGCCCGTGTGAGCGACAGGCTGCAACTGAGCCTGGATCTGCAGCACGAGGCGCTGGATGAGCTGGAGATCTGGCTCAGCTCCCCCGCCGGCACCCGGGTCCAGATCTGGGACAAGGGTTACAGCCCCCTGCCGAGCCTGAAAGGGGTCTTCCCCACCGAGTTGCAGTCCCTGCAACCCTTCAGCGCCTTCGAAGGAGAACCCCTGGCCGGTCGCTGGACCCTGGAGGTGGTGGACAGCAAACCGGGCAATCAGGGTTTCCTGAACGGGTGGAGCATCAGTCAGCGTACCGGCGCCCAGTGCGGCAACACCGTGCCCGTGCCGGATGACGGCATCATCCGCTTCGATACCTCGGACAGCAGTGGCGGGGGAGCCTTCCCCCTGCTCTGGCTGCTGCCGCTGGCCCTGTGGCGCCGTCTGCGTCGCCTCTGACTCTCCCTATATAAAGAAGAGAGGGGCCAAGGCCCCTCCAAGGACACACCATGACCATGAGAATGACCCCGATCGTCTGCCTGCTGGCCCCCCTGCTCAGCGCCTGTGGCGGCGGTTCGGACGAGGCTCCCCTGACCGCGCCGGACTACCGCCTGACGGTCAGCCTGCCCGCTGCGGGCACCCTGTGCATCAACCTGAACCAGAACGACGGCTGCGAAGCCAATGAGCCCGCCGTCAGCGGCGAGGCCGGTGCCCACTCCCTGACCCGGCGCCACCCTGATCTGCTCACCACTCCTCTGCTGTTCATTCCGGCGGATCCCGCCGCCCTGCCCCTGGCCCACCCGGCGGCGCGCCAGGACAACCAGCACCTCACCCCCAGCCCCCTCAGCACCCTGCTGCAGACGCGTATCTCGGACGGGCTGCCACCGGCTCAGGCCCTGACGGACGTGCTGCTCGCCCTGGCCCCCCTTCACCCCGGCCCAGATCTGGCGGCACTGGCGCAGCTGGGCGACTTCAACCGCGCCCTCGCCGAGCTGGCCCTCGCCGCCTTCGATGACGAGGCCACCCTGCCCACCTTGGCCGCCAGCGAACGCCGCCTGCAGATCTGGCAGGGGCTGGTCACCCTGCTGCCCGAGCTCGCCCGGCACTTTGCCGCCAGCCCCGAGCTACTGAGCCAGCAGGCCAGACTCGCCGCCGTGCTGATGCAGCAGCAACCTAGGGCGTTGGTGACCGCCAGCGGCGTCACCACCTACACGGACGGGGTGGATTACCTGCTGACCCAGGAGCCTGCGGATCACCCGGGCCAGGAGGCGAGCCTGGGCCTGGCGCCCCTGCGCTATCGCAAGCTGGACGGCAAGGGGCAACCCCTGGCGGACAATGCCGACGAGTGGGAGTGCGTGGAGGATCTCAATACCGGCCTCGTCTGGGAGAAGAAGCTCGATGATCCGGACAGTCCGAGGGATCTGCACCGCACCTTCGCCTGGGAGTTCGACAACTATCACCCGACCCAGGAGGAGCGGGATTACGCCTGCCCCGAAGGGGAGGCCATCTGCACCACGGAGCAGTACCGTCAGTGGCTCAATGCACAGCAACTGTGCGGCATCACCCACTGGCGCCTGCCCCACGCCCGTGAGCTGATGAGTTTGCAGCACTACGGCTCCCTCGCCCGCCAGGATGGCCAGCTCGTCACCCTGGATGTGCGCTACTTCCCCGACGTCGGTCCCTCGAGCGGCGACTTCGATGGCAGCTACTGGACCCAGACCCTGACCCCATCCCGGCGCCTCGAGAGCGTCCCCATCGCCGTCATCAGCCCTCAGTTCCTGGGGGAGGATGCGGGCACCGATTACCCCTATGGCGTCCAGAACGAAAATGAAATCAATGCCATACAACTGCGCCTTGTGGCCGAGGTAACCCGATGAACAAGTATCTTCTGACCCTGCTGCTCACCCTGTGCAGCCCCCTGGCACTGGCCATCGCCATCTGCGACGACGCCCTGCCCCGTACCAGCCCCACCGCCCGTTTCCAGGATCACGGCAACGGCACCGTCACCGACAGGGGCACCGGTCTGACCTGGATGCGCTGCCAGCTCGGCCAGACCTGGCGCAACCAGAGCTGCGAGGGGGAACCCACCCGCCTCTACTGGCAACAGGCACTGCAGACGGCGGAACGGATCCGCACCGAACCGAGCCATGCCCTGTATGGCTTTGGTGGTCATCACGACTGGCGCCTGCCCACCATCAAGGAGCTCGCCAGCATTCTGGAGTCCGCCTGTTACAAACCGGCATTGAACGAAACCATCTTCCCCCGCGCCATGGCCGGGGATGGCAAGGAGGTGAACGACGGCTATGTCTATCTCTGGTCCTCCACCCCGGTGCCGGCCCTTCAGGGCGTCGCCTACCTGGACATCACCAGCGGCTCCGTCGCCCAGCGCGCCCCCCGCGCCTGGGCGAAACAGGTCCTGCTGGTGAGGTGACAGCCTGGACATGGGGGCCACCCGGCCCCCTGTTTGACACGATGCAAGAAGCGCCAGGGTGACCCTGACCGTCAAAAAAGCATCAAATTGCGTCATGTGATGCCTGTTCAGGGCGGTTTTGCACGCCGCAGCGCTGGCATGAAACCGGCAGAGCGGTTAGTCTAGCGGCGTTGAACCAATCCCAAGAGGTACAGATGAAAACCGTGTTGCGTTTTAGCCTGCTGGGCGCCTTGTTATTGGGTGGCCATGCCTTCGCCGCCGAACCGAAAAAATTTGATATCAGCATGTTCCCCGCCGCCGAAGTGAACCAGGAACGTGTCGTGATCCGTCTGCCGGAAGTCGAGAACGAAGCCGACATGATGGTCGAGCTGCAAGTCGGCAAGAAGATGCTGGTCGACTGCAACCTGCCCCGCTTCGCGGGCAATCTGGAACAGCACAGCGTCAAGGGCTGGGGTTACAACTACCTGACCCTGGGCCAGGTCACCGGCCCCGTCAGCACCCTGATGGCCTGCCCAGACGGCCAGAAGAAGGAGAGTTTCGTCCAGATCTACGGTCAGGGCTTCTTCGTGAACTACAACTCCAAGCTGCCCTTCGTCATCTATGTGCCCCAGGAGTACGAGGTGCGCTATCGTCTGTGGCGTGCCGACAACCTGGCACAGCCAGCCATGATTGAGTGAGTGCCGCGCACTCGGGTTCAGCTCAGTCATGATGATAAAAAGGCGCCATACGGCGCCTTATTTTTAGCTTCCGAGCCCGTTCTTGAGCGGTTTTTCCTGTACAAAATCTGACATAACTCCACTATTTTTCAGGCTTTTTTGTGCAGCGCACCGCAAAATGCCCCCTCGGGATGCGACAAACCCTGTTCGATAAAAGATATTTATTAACATAGTAAGAAAATTGATTTTGCACTCTGCGACGGCCTGATGATACTTGCCCGCAAAGGTCAAACTAACCAGAACAAGAGCACTATGAGCTTCGAATCAGACAAGCGTTTCAACGACTTCAAACATTTTCCCCGTGGCCTGCGTCGCAGTGGCGAATTCACCGTGGCCGAAGCGGACAGTCTGGAAAAATATGGCACCGTGATGCTGGCGCTCTATCAGGGCAACCTGGCCCCGCGCGATGACGTAGAAAGTGCCTTTATCGAACAGGTCAAATCCGGCGCAGCCGGCAACAACCCCCACGCCAAGGTGTGGTTCAAATACCTGAAGGTGATTGGTCCCAAGCGCGTGCACCGTCTGTGCACCGTCGCAGGCGGCGCCAATGAAGATGCGGGTGGCAGCTTTGAAGGCGGCGGTGGCGGCAGCGACGAGTCCCTCGATTAATGGATACCGAGCTGCTTCGGACCTTCATCGAGGTCAGCAAGACCCGGCACTTTGGCCGGGCGGCTGAAAATCTCTACCTGACCCAGTCGGCGGTGAGCTTCCGGATCCGCCAGCTCGAGCAGCAACTCGGGGTCAGCCTGTTTGCCCGTCATCGCAACAACATCCGCCTGACTGCCTCCGGTGAGCGTCTGCTGCCCTACGCAGACGCCATTCTGCATACTTTGGGGCGCGCCAAGCAGGACGTGGCCCTCTCCCCCGGTTTCAGCCAGCAGCTTGCCATCGGCGCCCCCGCCGTCTTCTGGGAGCTCGACTTCAACGACTGGCTCAACCATGTCTATGCCCTGGCCCCCGGCCTCGCGGTGCGCCTCGAAACCGCCTCCCGCGAGCACCTCTGTCGCCAGTTGCTGGAGCGCTCCCTCGATCTCGCCCTGCTCTCCGAGCCGACCAAGATCGACGAGATTGCCCTGCACCCCATCGGCGAGCTGGTGTTCGAACTGGTAAGCCGGGAGCCGGCCGCAAACGCCGACAGCCTGATGCAGATGCCCCACATTCATCTCGACTGGGGCACCAGCTTCGAACCGCCATCGAGCCGGTTGCAAAGCCTGCAGAAGACCCCAGTTCTGCATTCGAGCTCCGCCAGCATGGCCCTGCAATTCGTGCTGGCCAACGGCGGCGCCGCCTACCTGCCAAGGCGCATGGTGAGCCCCTTCCTGGAGCAGGGGCAGCTTCATCTGGTGGAAGGGGGCCAATCCCTGAGCCGCCCGCTCTACCTCGCCTATCTGGAGAAATCCGACCGCCGGGAGCTGATCGATCAGCTGCTGACCCTGCCGCTGGGCTGGCATGACGCCGACTTGCGTCAACCGCCTGCCGAATGAAACAGGGCGATTTCACGCCCAGACCTGTGTTTTCATCTGCCGTGGTTATCGGTGCAGCACAAACAACATGAAAAAGGGGCCATCAGGCCCCTTTTGTATGGATATCTTTGTGCATCAGCCGTGATGACGACGATCGTTGGCCTGGGCCAGCAGGGTGCGGCTCTCGCGCAGGAACTCCTCCGCCCGCTCGCCGAAGAAGCCGGAGACCTGGCTGAAGGCCTCGATGAAGCCCTCCCTGTCTCCCCGCTCCAGCAGGCCCAGCGCCTCGCCGAAGTTCTGGTAGTAGCGGCGGATCATCGCGAGGTTCTGGGGCGACGACAGTATGATGTCGGCGTAGAGATGGGGATCCTGGGCAAACAGCCGTCCCACCATGGCCAGCTCCAGCCGGTAGATGGGAGAGCTCAAGGCAAGCAGGCGGTCGATGTTGGCCTGCTCCCGGGAGAGATGCCAGCCGTAGGCGAAGGTAGCAAAGTGGCGCAGCGCCTGAATGAAGGTCATCGCCTCGTCGTGGGCCCTGGCCTCCACCTGCTGCAAACGCGCCCCCCAGATGGTCATCTGCTCCAGCAGCCACTGGCTGGCGGCGGGCTCGCGCCCCTGACAGCAGACAATCACCTGCTTGGCGAGGCTCGCCACGTCCGGCCCGAACATGGGGTGCAGCCCCAGCACCGGCCCCTGGTGTACCGCCAGCATATGGGCAAGCGGTTCACTCTTGACGCTGGTCACGTCCACCAGCAGGCAGTCCGCCGGCAGGTTGCCGAGCCGGTCGATCACCTGGCAGGTGACGTCGATGGGCACCGCCACCATCACCAGCCCGGCGCCGTGCAGGATCTCGTCGGCGCGTGGCCAATCGGCATGACCCAGGGTTTCGACCCGGTAGCCCGAGAGGCTGAACAGGTTGCCGAACAGGCGCCCAAGCTGCCCTTGGCCACCGATGATCACCACCTTGCCGAGCTCAGGCTTCATGCACTTGAAGTGGTGCTCCTTGTCGCTGGCGGACTCCAGAATATAGGACTCGCGCATCACCCGGCGCAGCACGTCCTCGATAAGGTCCCCCGGCACCCCCAGTACCTCGGCCTCGGCGCGTCGGCGGGCCAGCATGCTCGCCTCCCGATCCGGTGCATAGATGGGCAGGCCGTGCCGGCTCTTCACTTCCCCCACTTCCCCCACCAGGGCGAGACGGGCAGCCAGCAGATCAATCAGCTGCTTGTCCACCGCATCTATCTTGTCCCTGAGGGCATTCAACTCTTCCGCCATGTCCAGTCCCTGCTGGCGCCGCCCGCAGCGACGCCCTGTCATTCAAGAGGCAACAAGGTATCACTGCGTGGGCAGTGATACCTCGATGGTTCAATCAGTTACAACAAGATACCACGGCTTATGCCGATGTTCTGGCCAAAAGTGGTGCCGCCAGCTGGCTGTGGCAGCGGGCCAGCAGCGCATCCGTGGTCTCCCAGTCGATGCAGGCATCGGTGATGGAGACGCCGTAGCGCATCTCGCACTTGGGCTGCTCGCTGGACTGGTTGCCTTCGAACAGGTTGGATTCGAGCATCACCCCGATGATGGAGCGGTTGCCCTCCTGGATCTGGTGAATGACGTTGTCGGCCACCTTGGGCTGCAGCCGGTGATCCTTGCTGGAGTTGCCGTGGCTGCAATCCACCACCAGACCGGGCAGCAGGCCCGCCTTCTCCAGCGCCTCTTCCGCCAGCGATACATTGACCGAGTCGTAGTTCGGGTGCTTGCCGCCGCGCAGGATCACGTGACCATCCGGGTTGCCCTGGGTCTGCAGCAGCGCGACCTGGCCCTGCTGGTTGATCCCCATGAAGGCGTGGGGGCTGGAGGCGGCCTGCAGTGCATTGATGGCGGTGCCCAGGTTGCCGTCGGTGCCGTTCTTGAAGCCGACCGGCATGGAGAGGCCGGAGGCCATCTCCCTGTGGGTCTGGGATTCGGTGGTGCGGGCACCGATGGCCGACCAGGAGAAGAGCTCCGCCAGGTATTGCGGGCTGATGGGGTCGAGCGCCTCGGTGGCCAGCGGCAACTCCAGCTCGGCCAGCCAGCAGAGCAGCTCGCGGGCGCGGTGCAGACCCAGCTCCACGTCGAAGGTGCCGTCCAGGTTCGGATCGTTGATAAAGCCCTTCCAGCCGACCGTGGTGCGCGGCTTCTCAAAGTAGACCCGCATGACAATGTAGAGAGAGTCCTGATAGGCGTCATGCAGCGCTTTGAGTCTGGTTGCGTACTCTTTGGCAGCGTCCATGTCGTGGATGGAGCAGGGACCACAGATCACCAGCAGGCGGTGATCGCGACGGTGGATGATGTCGGCGATGGTATTGCGGGCCCCTTGCACGAATGCCAGCGCGCGATCGGAGATGGGCAGTTTCTCCTTGAGCTGGGCAGGCGTGATCATCACTTGTTCGGACTGGATATGGATGTTGTTCAGGGGATCTCTTTGCATTTTCTCATTCTCTCTACTGTTTCAAGCCAAGGGCGCTGACCGTTCATCTATGTTTACACAAGTCAGCGCTTTGTTACGCAACCGCCCCCACCTTACCAAGGAAAAACAAACAATCAAGTGAAACCAGCGTCTTTGCACGCTGATAGATGGATAAATGACCAAGAATGCAGAGTGAAACAACTCAAAAGTAGCGACTCGCGAGGCCAAATCAGCCCCGAATCGTAAACATTAGATTACACTCATCCATTTCAATATCATCTCTCTGCCCCCCTCTCATGACCCCTTATCCGACCCCTCATCCCGGCGATGACCCCGGGCACAAAAAAAGCGGGGCACCTGGCCCCGCTTGCATTCCCGTGTTGCTCTTCTTTTATTATTTGCCGTGAGCCTTGATAGCCTCGACCGCCTTGTCGGGGAAGTCGCTGAATACCCCGTCCACATCGGCCTGATAGAGGAAGATGTTGAGCAGGTCGGTGAAGTCTTTCGCATAGGCCGGGATCTGCCCCTCATCCTGACGGAAGGTATAAGGATGCACCTTGAGACCGGCCGCGTGGGCCTCTTTCACCATGCCGGTGAAGACCGGCTTGCCGGGAGTGCCCGGCTCGGTCACCACCATGGGTTTCCAGGGACCGATTCCCTCGGCATAGGTGGCGATGGTCTTCATGGCCCCCGGCTTGAACATCCAGTCATAGCTGTAGGGGGTCGCCTTGCCCTTGGCGTCATAGACCATGGTCTCGTTCCAGTCGGTCTCGGCCATCAGCTGCACCAACTTCAAGTCCATACCCATGGCGGGCATCAGTTCGCTGTTGATGCGCTTGAGCTCGTTGGCATCGAAACACTGCAGATAGACCTTGTCGCTCTTGCTGGTGTAGCCGTACTCCTTCAGTACCTTGAGCACCGCCCTGGAGATGTCCTTGCCCTCGTGGCGGAACAGCCAGGGAGCTTTTATCTCCGGGTAGATGCCGATGTGCTTGCCGGTGCTCTTGTTGAGCCCCTGGATCATCTCGATCTCTTCCTGGAAGGTGTGGATCCTGAAGCTGGACTTCCACAGCGGGAAGCGCGCCGGATAGACCGGCACCTGCTTGCCGTCCACCAGCTGGAACGGCTCGGTCATGCGCAGGGAGCGCACCTCGTCCAGGGTGAAATCCACCACATAGTAGCGACCGTCCGGGCGGGCCCGGCCGGGGAAGCGCTCGGCCACGTCCGTGATGCCATCAAGGAAGTGATCGTGCATCACCACCAGCTGGTCATCCTTGGTCATCACCAGGTCCTGCTCCAGATAGTCGGCGCCCATGCCATAGGCCAGGGCCTTGGATTCCAGGGTGTGTTCCGGCAGGTAACCGGAGGCACCCCGGTGGGCGATCACGATTTTGCCTTCGTCGGCCGCCAGTGCGGGCAGCGCCAGGGCAGCCCCGAGGCCAAGGGCTATCAGGGTACGGTGAGGTTGCTTCATCAAGAGATCTCGTTGTTATGGTGTGTAGGATGCAGGTAATTGTTATAGCAGGGGTTTATTGCAGTTTGACGGCGGACGGCAAAGGCCGCCCGCCGTGGGTCATCAGCTGGCCTTGGGCAGGGCGTGGTGGTGTTCGAGCAGCCAGGCACCGAGCTGCTGCTGTTCGGATTCCGACAGGCGCAGCCCCAGCTTGCTGCGGCGCCACAGAATGTCTTCCAGGGAGTGGGCCCATTCGCGCGCGATGAGATAGCGCACTTCGGATTCATACAGTCCGGCGCCAAAGTGCTGGCCGCGCTCCTCCTTCAGCCAGAGGCGGGCATGAGCGCCATAGGATTCGGCGATGCGCAGGGCGCTGCGATCATCGAGCCAGTCGAATTCCAGCGCAAAGGCTCGCGCCAGTTCACGCACCGAGCAGTCGAACTCGCCACCGGGCAGCCGGCAGGAGGCGGTCCAGTCCTCTCCCATCTGGCTGAACCAGGGCTTGAGCTTGTTGCAGGCGGCCTGGGCCAGCTTGCGGTAGGTGGTGAGCTTGCCGCCAAACACCGACAACAGCGGCGCGCCGTCGGATTCACCACTGAGCTCGAGCGTGTAGTCCCGGGTCACCGCCTGGGGTGAATCAGATTCGTCGTCACACAGGGGGCGCACCCCGGCATAGGTCCACACCACGTCTGCCGGGCTTATCTGCCTGGTGAAGTGGGCATTGACCACCTTGCACAGATAGTTGATCTCGGCATCGCTGATCTTGGCCTCCCGCGGGCTGCCCTTGTGCTCCACGTCCGTGGTGCCGATGAGGGAATAGTCCTGCTGGTAGGGGATGACGAAGACGATACGGTTGTCCTCGTTTTGCAGGATGTAAGCCTCTTCGCGCTCATGGATGCGCGGCACTATCATGTGGCTCCCCTTGATGAGGCGAATGCCGCGGGGGGATTTCTCGCTCAAGCTCTCGTCATAGAAGGTCTTGACCCAGGGGCCCGCCGCATTGACCAGACCACGGCAGCTGACGGTGAACTGCTCGCCCCCTTCCCGCTCCAGCGTCAGGGTCCAGTGCTTGGATCCGCGCACCGCCTTGACGCAGCGGGTACGGGTCTGCACATCGGCGCCCTTGTCCCGCGCCAGCATGGCATTGAGCACCACCAGCCGGGCGTCGTCGACCCAGGCGTCCGAGTATTCAAAGCCCTTGTTGATGCCGCTCTTGAGACCGTCCTGCGGCAGGAAGCGCAGGCCGCAGCTCCCCTTGAGCTTGTCCCGCTTGGCCAGGTTGTCATAAAGGAAGAGACCGGCGCGGATCATCCAGGCCGGACGCAGGTGCGGGCGATGAGGCAGACGAAAACGCATGGGACGGGCGATGTGGGGAGCCATGCCGAGCAGGACCTCCCGCTCCGCCAGCGCCTCTTTCACCAGCCGGAATTCGTAATGTTCGAGATAGCGCAGGCCGCCGTGGATCAGCTTGCTGGAGTTGGACGAGGTGGCAGAGGCGAGATCGCTCGCCTCGAACAGCGCCACCTTCAGCCCCCGCCCCGCCGCATCTGCCGCGATGCCGACCCCGTTGATGCCGCCGCCGACGACGACCAGATCATAATGTTCGCTCATGTTCACCTACTTTCTTATTTTGTGTTTGCCATGACAGCAATGTTTGATTTCGCTCATATTAGAACATGAAAAACCAATAAACGAACATTTCGTGAGAGAAATGTGATCGCGATTGTTTTCACAATGCTAAAAATGCTGCCAGTCGGTGACGGCCTGGCAAGGCTAAGGTCTGCCGGAAACAGCCACTTCGGGCTGGGAGGAGAACAAAGCGTCACGGATGGGGAGGCCATGAGGCAAAGTGATGAGCGCCATGGCGTGAATCCCTCACAGGCGCCTAGCGTCGGTGCAAACCTGGCGCCCGAGTGCGGGGGCAACATCAGGGGGTCAAAGAAGGAGTGTCAGCGCCAGGAACTGGCCGCTTAGGCGCCGCAAGGGAGACGCCGCAAGCCGGGAGGAGGCAGGAAAAAAAGCGGCCGCCCCGAGGCGGCCTGATGCCTGTGCGGGGAAGCTCAGCAGATATGGCAGGCGATCTGATGCTGGGACATCAGGCGCATCAGCTTCTCCGGCGGCTCCTGATCCGTGAACAGGGCGTGGATCTGGTTGAGGTTGCCGAGGTTGACCATGGCGTTGCGGCCAAACTTGGTGTGGTCGGCGGCAAGGAACACCTGGCGGGAGTGGGCGATGATGGCTTGGGCGATCTTCACCTCGTGATAGTCGAAATCGAGCAGGGAGCCGTCGCTGTCGATGCCCGAGATGCCGATGACGCCGTAGTCCATGCGAAACTGGCCGATGAAGTCGCGGGTCGCCTCCCCGACGATGCCGCCATCCCGGTTGCGAATTTCACCGCCGGCGATGATGACGGTGAAGTCATCCTTGGCGGTCAGGATGCTGGCGACGTTCAGGTTGTTGGTGACCACGCGCAGCTCCCGGTGGTCGAGCAGGGCCCGGGCGATGGCCTCGGTGGTGGTGCCGATGTCGATAAAGAGCGACGAGCCGTCGGGGATGTTGGCGGCCACTTCCCGGGCGATGCGCTCCTTCTCCTTGAGCTGCATCACCTTGCGGGCACTGTAGGCGGTGTTGACGGTGCTCGAATGCAGTGAGGCCCCGCCGTGATGGCGCCGGATCTTGTTCTGTTCGGCGAGATCGTTGAGATCCCGGCGAATGGTCTGGGGGCTGACGTCAAAATGGGTCACCAGATCGTCGGTCGAGACGAAACCCTGCCGGGTCAGGACGTCCAGGATCTCCAGATGTCGTTGGGTTTGCTTCACGCTTGCACTCCGCAGATGAGACGAAAAAAGGCCCCGGCAGGTGCGGGGCCTTTGGCAGTGTACCTGATCCCTTTTCCAATCGATAAGGGCAGGATCACGTTTTATGCCTTATGGGCAGCCGCCTTGGCGGCAATCGACTCGTTCTCGTGCTTGAGGGTCATGGCCAGCAGGATGATGGAGAGCACGCAGGAGACGGTGAGCACCATGAAGCCGCCGTCCCAGCCGAAGTGGTCAACGGTGTAGCCCAGCATGGCGTTGGCCGCGACCGCGCCACCCAGATAACCGAACAGGCCGGTGAAGCCCGCCGCGGTACCGGCCGCCTTCTTGGGTGCCAGCTCCAGGGCGTAGAGGCCGATCAGCATGACGGGGCCATAGATGAGGAAGCCGATGGCAACCAGGGCCATCATGTCGATGGTCGGGTTGCCCGCCGGGTTGAACCAGTAGACCAGCACGGAGAGGGTCACCAGCACCATGAACAGGATGCCTGCCGGGGCACGGCGGCCGTTGAACATCTTGTCGGAGATCCAGCCGCACAGCAGGGTGCCCGGGATCCCCGCCCACTCATAGAGGAAGTAGGCCCAGGAGGAGTGATCCACGCTGAAGTCCTTGGCCTCTTTCAGATAGGTGGGCGCCCAGTCCAGCACGCCGTAACGGATGAGGTAGACGAAGGCGTTGGCGATGGCGATGTACCAGAGCAGCTTGTTGTGCAGCACGTACTTCATGAAGATCTCCTTGGCGGAGAACTCCTGCTCGTGGCTTTCGTTGTAATCCTTCGGGTAGTCGTTCTTGTACTCCTCGATGGGGGGCAGACCGACCGATTGCGGGGTATCGCGCATCACGAAGAAGGCGATCACCGCGATGGCCGCCGCCGCCGCAGCAGGCACATAGAAGGCGCTGCGCCAGTCGTTGAACCAGCCCATGCCGAGGATGAACAGGGGGCCTATCATGCCGCCGCCCACGTTGTGGGCCACGTTCCAGACCGAGACGATCTCACCCCGCTCCTTCTGCGACCACCAGTGCACCATGGTGCGACCGCAGGGGGGCCAGCCCATGCCCTGTGCCCAGCCGTTCAGGAACAGGAGCACGAACATGATGCCAATGCTGGAGGTAGCCCAGTGCATGGTCCCCATCATGAACATGATGCCTGCCGAGAGCAGCAGACCGGCGGAGAGGAAGTAGCGCGCGTTGGATCTGTCCGACACGTTCCCCATCAGGAATTTGGAGAGACCGTAGGCGATGGAGACGCCGGAGAGGGCCAGACCCAGATCCCCGCGGGAGAAGCCCTGCTCGATGAGGTAGGGCATCGCCAGACTGAAGTTTTTCCGTACCAGGTAGTAACCCGCATACCCGAAGAAGATCCCGAAGAACACCTGCCAACGCATGCGTTTGTAGAAGGGATCCACCTTGTCGGCCGGCAGCCGGTCGATATGGGGTGCAGGCCTGAAGAGACTAAGCATGTTCTGCTTCCTTTTATTGTTGTTCTGGGCGGTTGAGGACGCCCCGCTCATGCCGGCGATCAGACGCGTCTTGATTCGCAAGCGAGCCTATTGTGCTCATTTGTGAACATTTAATCTGTGATGAGCGCTAAATTAGGTTCTTCGCGGGATCTTGGGGAAGTGGAAGTTGACAGACAGGGTGCTGGTAAACTGGCTGTCTCCAAACACACCACCACCATCACCCTGCT
>NZ_JBFODJ010000031.1:0-3406 GCF_040908265.1 Aeromonas sp. R5-1 | reverse complement strand
AGGGTGATGGTGGTGGTGTGTTTGGAGACAGCCAGTTTACCAGCACCCTGTCTGTCAACTTCCACTTCCCCAAGATCCCGCGAAGAACCAAAAATTTGTGAGCTGAATCTCACAATGTTTGCCCCATCAGGGAAAACGTTTACAGCGATACTCTCTGCCTGAATCCCTCTTTTTTGGTGGTTTATTGCAACCCCCTGTTCCCTCATAACATATGTGCAAAGCCGGGGCTGACCCGACTGCTTCTCCCCTGCCTCGACCCGGGCCGCCTGTTGCGGGTATCCTGTTGCCATCCACACCGACACGGCCACACCTTCTTTATGCTATCGACTCGCCTCAAAGCCACCATCCGCAATACCTATCGCCAGATTGCCGATGGTTTACCCGGTTTTGTGCCGCGCAAGGAGCAGAATTTCCTGGTTGCCGAAATCGCCAAGACCCTGACGGGAGAATATGACAGGAGTCGCCGCATCCTGGTGGCCGAGGCAGGCACCGGCATCGGCAAGTCCCTCTCCTATGCCCAGGGGGCCATCCCAGTGGCACGGCTGACCCAGAAGAAGCTGGTGATCTCCACCGCCACCGTGGCCCTGCAGGAGCAGCTCATCCACAAGGATCTCCCCTTTTATCACCGTCACAGCGAGCTGCCGTTTCGTTTCATGCTGGTCAAGGGGCGCCAGCGCTACTGCTGCGAGCACCTGCTGGAGCAGGCGGCAAACGGCAGCGAGATGGCCAATTTCGAACTCGACTTCGGCGCATTGAGCAAACACAAGCCATCGGATGCTGACAAAGCGTGCTACCAGGGGCTGTGGCAGGCCTACACCGAAGGCAAGTGGGACGGGGATCGGGACAACTGGCCCAAACCCATTCCAGACCCTTGCTGGGATCGCATCGCAGCCGACCGCCACACCTGCAACAAGGCCCTGAGCCACCATCAGCACTGCCCCTTCCATCGGGCCCGCAACGACATGGACGCAGCAGACGTGCTGGTGGTCAACCACGCCCTGCTGCTCTCCGACCTCACCATGGGGGGCGGCATCATATTGCCGCCGCCGGACGAGTGCATCTATGTGCTGGACGAAGCCCATCACCTGCCCACCATCGCCCGGGATCACGGCGCCGCCAGCGCCAGCATCAAGGGATCCCGCCGCTGGCTGGAAAAGCTGGTGCAAAGCGCGGGCAAGCTGGCCAGGACGCTGAACAAGGAGAGCCTGCTCGATCCCCAGCTCAAACTGCAGGATGCCCTGGCCTCTCTCCAGCCGGATCTCAAGGCCCTCGAGCAGTGGCTCGCCAGCAATGATCACCTCTTTGGCGGCGAGCCCCACCACAGATTCGCCGATGGGGTGCTGCCGGATCCCCTGCCCATGCTGGCGGAAAACCTCAAGGAGGCGAGCAAGAAGGCACTGAGGGCGCTGGACAGAATGCAGGGGGCCATCGGCGAGGCGCTCAAGGATGGCGACATCCGTCGCAAGGAGGCCGAGCCTCTGCTGGCGGAGAGCGGTTTTCACTTGCAACGGCTCGAGAGCTTCTGCGCCCTCTGGGAGATGCTGAGCCGCCATGTTCCCACCGGCAAGACCCCCCTCGCCCGCTGGATGGCCAGAAGCGAGGACGGGGACATCTGGCTGCACGCCTCCCCCATCGAGGTGGGGTATCTGCTGGAGGAGTGGCTCTGGTCCCGCTGTCTCGGGGCCGTGCTGGTGTCGGCGACCCTCACCGCCCTCTCCTCCTTCAGTTATTTTCGCCACCAGGTGGGGCTCAAGGAGCATGACGGCACCCGCTATCTGCGGCTGCGCTCCCCCTTCGACTACCACAAGGCCGAACTCTATCTGCCCAAGATGGCCCATGAACCCAGTGCCCCCGCCTTCACCCAGGAGTTGATCGATACCCTGCCCCGCCTGCTGGCAGGCAAGGAGGCCAGCCTGGTGCTCTTCTCCTCCTATCGCCAGATGAACGAGGTGGCGGTGGGGCTGCGGGCCAAGGGGATGTCGCTCCTGGTACAGGGGGAAGCGTCCCGCAGCGCCCTGCTCCTCCTGCACAAACAGAAGTGCGACGGCGGCCAGGCCAGCATCCTCTTTGGCACCGGCAGCTTCTCGGAAGGGCTGGATCTGCCCGGCCACTACCTCACCAACCTGGTGATCACCAAGCTCCCCTTCGCGGTGCCCAACTCCCCCGTGGAAGAGGCGACCGCCGAGTGGATAGAGCAGCGCGGCGGCAACCCCTTCCTGCAACTGACGGTGCCGGAAGCGTCGCGCAAGCTCATCCAGGCCTGTGGCCGCCTCATCCGAAAAGAGGCGGATCGGGGGCGGGTCACCATCCTGGACCGGCGCCTGCTGACCAAGCGCTACGGCAAGGGGCTGCTGGACGCCCTCCCCCCCTTCACCCGACGCATCGAGTGACACGGCTGACGCCCGCCATGCGCTCCCCTGACCCTCATGTCAGGAGGGGGCAGGAAGATAGAAGAGCACGCTGCCCGCAGGACTCGGGGCAGCGGGATCCACACCCCGCACACCGGAAGGCGCCATAAACGGCTATTGCCGCTGTGGGGCAAACCTGTAAAAATGACCTCCTATTTTTCAGTGGGCAATTGCCTGACTGTTCAAGGAGATGAAATGAAACTGACTGTTCTGGTACCGGCCCTGGCTGGTCTGTTGTGGGCAGGTAGCGCCCTGGCCGCTAGCCAACTGGAAATACAGAATCCCTACGTGATGCAGTTGCTCGATGGTGAGTCCATCAATCCCAAGCTGCTCGACAAGACCAGCACCTTCTCCCTGGAGCCCGGCAAACACCAGGTCGTGGTCGCCTTCGAGGGCAACTACTCCAGCCGCAGCGAGATCAAGCTGGTCACCGCCGAGCCCCTGGTGATCAACTTCACCGCCGCCGACAACCAGCAACTCTTCCTCGACTTCAAGAAGCCCCGTAAGGAAGAGGAAGCCAGACTCTTTATCAAGGATCAAAACGTCGTTCTCAGAGACAAGGTCAGCGGTCAGGTAGTGGAGAGCGAGCAGTTCGTCATGCCGACCGTGGGTGGCTTCCAGCTGACCCGCGACTATCAGCAGGAGCTGATCAATATGGGCAAGGCCTTCAACCAGCCCAAGACCGTCGCCATCTCCAGCGCCGCCGTGATGGCCGCCGCCAGCGCACCGGCCGAAGTGGCCCCGAGCAAGGCCATGAGCAATCCGGAAGCCCTGACCCAGCTGCAGAGCTGGTACAACAAGGCCGATGCGGAGACCCGCAAAGCCTTCCAGATCTGGGTGATCCAGCAGCAGTAAGGCGCATCGCACGCCTGCATCGAGGGGAGCCTGGCTCCCCTTTTTCATGGCTATGTCCCAATTACGTGTTGCATGGGGCGCCCCAGCGCCTCATGCAAGCAACGTGGTACATTCACTTCCCGCCCGTAGCGCTCCAACATCCT
>NZ_JBFODJ010000030.1:0-25686 GCF_040908265.1 Aeromonas sp. R5-1 | reverse complement strand
TGGCGAGGGCCAAGAAATCGATTGGATCGGACATACTGAGTACAGTGAAACCAGAATAGAGCAATTAGATCACATCTTTAATCTGATTGGTATAAGTCCGAAAACCCAATAACGCATGGATGTGTATATGTTTGGGCTATTAAGTAAGGGATCCCTCGTCTCCATGGCGGGCATTGATTTTGGCAGTCAAACCATCAAGGCCGTCACCATCAGCGGACGTCCCGGCAAGGTGCACCTCGGTTCGGTTGCCGAGATCCCCATGCCAAGAGGAACGCTGGTCGACTATCAACTTCAGGACATTGAACGGGTCAGTCAGTCCCTCAAGTCGCTCAAGCGGCTCGTGCAAGGGGATTGCCAGAACGTGGCCACGGCCGTGACCGG
Source organism: Aeromonas sp. R5-1 (assembly GCF_040908265.1). Lineage (NCBI taxonomy): Bacteria > Pseudomonadati > Pseudomonadota > Gammaproteobacteria > Aeromonadales > Aeromonadaceae > Aeromonas > Aeromonas sp. R5-1. The sequence goes on along the minus strand of NZ_JBFODJ010000030.1, from coordinate 25,305 downwards.
TTCCAACGTCATCACCAAGATCATTCAGATCGATACCAACATCAACGAGAACGAGCTGGAGAACCAGGTTCACCTGGAGGCTGAGCAGCTCATCCCCTTTCCCCTTGATGAAGTGAGCCTGGATTTTGAAATCCTAGGCATGGCGGGCGACAACGGGCGTCAGGAGGTCCTGCTCAGTGCCGCGCGGACCGAGAGCGTCAGTGGCCGGGTCAGTGCCCTGACGGAGGCAGGCATGACGACCATGGTGGTGGATGTGGGGGCCCATGCGCTCGGACGCGCCGTGCTGGCTTGCCTGCCCGACCTGCAAACCTCGGAGAAACCGGTTGGCATCGTCGACATCGGTGCCAGCGCCCTGACTTTCGCCGCCCTGCTACGGGGCCAGGTCATCTATTCCCGGTTGCAGAATTTTGGTGGTGATCAATACAGCCAGGCATTGGCCTCTTTTTACAGCATGAGTATGGAAGAAGCGGAACTGGCCAAGCTCCAGGGCTCCCTGCCTGCGGATCATGAGGTGGATGTCCTGTTGCCTCACCTCAGCACTCTGGTGTTGCAGATACGGCGCAACGTGCAGCTGTTTTGCAGCTCCTCAGGGAACAAGGAGCTCTCCAGGCTGGTGCTGACCGGAGGGGGGAGCCTGCTGCCGGGGCTGGCCGGACAAATCGGCAGCGAGCTCAACTGCGAGGTGCTGCATCCCGATCCCTTTGCACTCTTTGGCAAGCCGCAGGGAGAGGGGGGGCTGACTCATGGAGCCAAGTACATGACGGCGCTCGGGCTGGCACTGAGGAGCTTCACACCATGTCAAATATAAACCTTCTGCCCTGGCGGCAGGCTCGGGCGCAGCGTCAGAAGAAACAATTCGGCATCCTGTTCGGTCTGTTCCTGGCGGGGACGGCAGCCATCGCCTTTGCCGCAGACTGGCTGGTGCAGCAGCAGATCGGTTACCAGCAGCAGCGCAATCAGCGGCTGCAGCAGGAGATGGCAACCCTGGACACCCAGCTTGGGGAGATCAGGCTTCTCAAGGAGCGGCGCAAGGAGTTGATTGACCGCATGCAACTCATCGAGCAGTTGCAGATGCGCCGCAACATCCCTGTCCGTCTGTTCAATCAGCTGCCGGTGCTGGTCCCCAATGGGGTGTATCTTGATAGCCTTGCCTTGCAAAACAACAAGATAGATGTGAAGGGAAAGACCGAAGCCTATGGCAGGGTTGCCAGCATGATGCGCCGAATCGACGGTTCCGGCTGGCTGACACAATCCCAGCTCAGCACCATCTTCACGGCCGAGGTGGCCCCCATCGCCCTGAGCCAGTTCTCCATGATGTTCCAGATTGCCACGGCGCTACCCAACGTGGCTAAGGGGCAAAAATGAACCTGCAACAACTCAACGACCTGGATCTCAATGACATTGCCCGCTGGCCGCCGATCGCCAAGGGCATCTTCGTCTTCTTCTGCTGTGCTCTGCTTGGCGGGGCACTCTATTACTACGTGATTGCCAATTCCCTGGCGGCCCTGGGTCGGGAAGCCGCAAAAGAGACTGAGCTCAAGGGACAATTCGAGAGCAAGGCCATGCTGGCCGCGAACCTGGAAGCATACAGAAAGCAGATGGTCCAACTGGAACATCTGGTCGACACCCAGCTCAAACAGCTGCCCAACACCCACGAAGTCGCCGGTTTGCTGGATGACATCAGCTTCATTGCCACCGACAACGGTTTGACATTGAACAGGATCAACTGGGAGCCAGAGGTGAAACACGAGTTCTCCACCGAGCTGCCCATGCGCATCGAGGTCGTGGGCACCTATCACGAACTTGGCAAGTTCACGGCGGACATGGCTGCTTTGCCCCGCATCGTGATCCTGGATTCTTTCCAGCTCAGCCAGGGGAAGGGGGGTGAGCTGATCGGTATGTCCATGCAGGCCAAGACCTACAAGTACAACGGCAAAACCGTGGAGAAAAAGCCATGAGCATGAGAGCGGGCGTACTTCTCTTGTCGGCGCTGCTGTTGACGGCCTGTGGGGGACAGGAGGACATGGATGAATATGTCAAACAGACCAAGGCCAGAAAGCCGGTACCGATCGAACCTTTGCCGGAGATAAAGCCCTTCTCTCCCATGGTCTATCAACGCAGCGATCAGCGCAGCCCGTTCATTGCACCCCAGCCGGAAACCAGTTCCAGGCTGGACGCCAAGGCCAAGCCGGACTGTGCCCAGATAGTGGCCAATCGGGAAAAGGAGGTGCTGGAACGCTACTCGCTTGCCAGCCTGAGCATGAAAGGCTCCATCGGCAAGCAGGGGCAGTTGTGGGCATTGATCAAAACCCCGGACGGGCAAGCCGTGCGCGTCGGGCTCAACCAGCACATGGGGCTGGATCAGGGCAGGGTCATCAAGATAACGAACACGCATGTTGACTTGATGGAGACGGTACCGGATGGCAAAGGATGCTGGGTCACCCGAGAAACCCAGCTGGCCATGGCCAATCTCGACGCAAAACTATGATCAGGGATGAGCAGAGATGAGAACAACAATAAGAAGGATGACCGGTGTGGCGCTGCTGTGGCTGGGCGGATGCACTCAGGTGTGGGCAGTACCCGCGTTGCAGGAGGTCAAGGTGAATCCCCTGCTGGCCGATCAACTCCTGCTGGAGCTCAGCTTCAGCGAACCGGTCAGCGGTTTTACGGACAGGTTGACCTATGAACCCAATCAGCTTCTGCTGCACGTACCCGGGGCCATCGGTGCCCTGACGGTCAATCCCCTGCCCATCAAGCAGCAAGGGGTGAACAACCTCCTGGTGGAGGGGAAGGGGCAGGGGCTCGACATCAAGATCGCCCTCGATCAGCTCACCCCCTATCAGGTCCATCAGCAGGGCAATAAATTGCTGGTGGCGCTGGGAGACAAGGCAGGGCAGCCGGTCGCTTCCTCGGCGGCGCCTGTTGCAGCCAGCCAGTCTGCGCTCGTCAGAAGCCAGCCGGTGACTCAGTCTGCATTGATTGACACCCAGCGAGTTGCCCAGAACCAGTCCCAGTATCAGGCTCAGCCTGCCGTGGCTGCCACGCCTACTGTGGATCCTTCGCCCGTTGCCCCCGGCAAGCCGGTGTTGTCCGTGTCTCAGGCAAACATGGGGGGCGCCTACTTCAACTCGGTCAAGGGCGTGGATTTTCGCCGTGGCAAGGAGGGGCAGGGGGAGTTCCTCGTGACGCTGGACAACAGTTCGGCGGCGGTGGATGTCAGCAGCCGTGGTCAGAAAGTGCTGGCCAAGTTCCACGGTACCCGGGTGCCTGATGATCAGCTCAACCTCATCAATGTGCAGGACTTCGCTACCCCGGTCTCCCAGGTGGAGGTGTTCCGCCAGGGCAATGACACCCTGTTCGAGCTCTCTGTGAACGGCCAGTTTGACTACCGTTACGATCAGGCCGACAAGATGTTCATCATCGAGGTGAAAAAACGGGTGGCCACCACGGCGGCGAAGCAGTACCAGGGCAAGCCCATCTCATTGAACTTCCAGGATATTCCTGTTCGTACCGTGTTGCAGATCATCGCCGATTTCAACAATCTGAACCTGGTGACCACGGACTCGGTCTCCGGCAACATCACGCTGCGCCTCGATGGCGTGCCCTGGGAGCAGGCGCTGGACATCATCCTCAAGGTCAGAGGGCTGGACAAACGGCTGGACAACAACATCCTGCTGGTGGCGCCGGCGGACGAGATTGCCGCTCGCGAGAAACAGCAGATGGAGAGCCGCAACCAGGTGGCGGATCTCGCACCCCTCTACACCGAGTATCTGCAGATCAACTATGCCAAGGCATCGGAAGTGGCGGCCCTGCTCTCCTCCGAGAGTACCAAGCTGCTCTCCCCCAGAGGGGCGGTCAGCGTGGATGAACGTACCAACGTGCTGGTGGTCAAGGACACGGCGGATGTCATCAGCAACGTCAAGCGGATGCTGGATATCCTCGATATCCCGGTCAAGCAGGTGGTGATCGAGGCGCGCATGGTGACCATTGATGATGGTTTCGATGAGGCACTGGGGGTGCGCTGGGGTGTGACCAAGACAGACGGTCATGGCAACGGCACCTCGGGCACCATAGAGGGTAATGATGGCGCCGGAAACAATGATGGCAGTTCCACCATCACTCGCCCCAACGTAGAAGACAGACTCAACGTCAACCTGCCGGTGACCAACGCGGCCGGCACCCTGGCGTTCCAGGTTGCCCGTCTTGCCAATGGCACCCTTTTGGATCTTGAGCTCTCGGCGCTGGAAAAGGAGAGCAAGGCCGAGATCATCGCCAGTCCGCGTGTCACCACGGCCAACCAGAAGCCGGCCCTGATCGAGCAGGGGACCGAGATCCCCTATGTGGAGTCCTCTTCGAGCGGGGCGACCTCGGTCACCTTCAAGAAGGCGGTGCTGAGCCTCAAGGTCACACCGCAGATCACCCCGGACAACAGGGTGATCCTGGACTTGACCGTGACTCAGGATACCAAGGGTGAAACCGTGCCGACCGGAACCGGGGATGCGGTGTCCATCAACGCCCAGTCCATCACCACCCAGGTGTTGGTCAACAACGGTGAAACTCTGGTGCTTGGCGGCATCTATCAACAGACCATCAAGAGCGATGTCAGCAAGGTGCCGCTGCTGGGGGATATCCCCGGGTTGGGCTATCTGTTCAAGAAAACCACCAGTGAAAACAAGAAGCGTGAACTGCTGATCTTCGTGACCCCGAGGATAGTGACCGACGCCCTCTGAAAACTTTACTTGTGAGAGTAAAACACATATAACCTTACGCCCCGATGAGGCTGGGGCGTAAGGGCTGCGGTTGCCAGTCCTGGTTTCTACTGAGATAATCCCCCTCCTGATCCAACGCAAGATAAGGTTCATAGGTACCCCGGTCGAGTGTTTACCGGGGCCATACAGTTTGTAATTACTAACGAAAAGACATGGCTGAGAAACGCAATATTTTCCTGATAGGTCCCATGGGTGCGGGCAAGAGCACCATAGGTAGACATCTGGCAGAACAACTGCACATGGAGTTTTTCGACTCAGATCATGAGATTGAGCGCCGCAGTGGTGCCGATATCGGCTGGGTGTTCGATGTTGAAGGCGAAGAAGGCTTCCGGATCCGCGAAGAGAAGGTGATCGGTGAGCTCGCCGAACAGCAGGGTATCGTGCTGGCAACGGGTGGCGGTGCCATCAAGAGCCGTGAAACCCGCAACAAACTCTCCGCACGCGGCATCGTGGTCTACCTCGAAACCACCATTGAAAAGCAATTGGCGCGAACCCAGAGAGACAAGCGTCGTCCCTTGCTGCAAACCGAAGAGCCGCCCCGTGAAGTGCTTGAGCGTCTTGCGCAAGAGCGCAACGCCCTGTACGAAGAGGTTGCCGATTTTGTCATCCAGACGGATGACCAGAGTGCCAAAGTTGTCGCTAATCAAATCGTCAAGTTGATTGGTATGTAATTCATTAGAGGACGTCCATGGAAAGGTTGAAGGTCGAACTGGGTGAACGCAGCTACCCGATAGAGATAGCTGCCGGTCTGCTGCAACGCCCCGAGGTACTGGCGCAGACGATCAAGGGCAAGCGGGTCATGATAGTGACCAATACCGTGGTCGCGCCCCTGTATCTTGAACAGATCATTCAGTTGCTGTCCGGTTTTCAGGTGGAACACCTGATCCTGCCCGATGGCGAGGCCTACAAAACCCTGGCGACCTTCGAGCGGATCATGTCTGCTCTGCTGGAAACCAGCCATGGTCGTGATACCACTCTGATCGCTCTGGGGGGCGGTGTGATAGGCGATGTTGTCGGCTTTGCTGCGGCAAGCTACCAGCGAGGCATTCCGTTTATTCAGGTGCCTACCACGCTGCTCTCCCAGGTTGACTCTTCCGTCGGCGGCAAGACCGCCGTCAACCATCCCCTCGGCAAGAACATGGTGGGTGCCTTCTATCAGCCCAAGCATGTGATCATCGATACCGACTGCCTCAAGACCCTGCCTGCCCGGGAATTTGCCGCCGGCATGGCCGAGGTGATCAAATACGGCATCATCTGGGATGCCGCCTTCTTCTCCTGGCTTGAAACCAACATGACCCGCCTGCAGCGCCTCGACGGTGATGCACTCTCCTATGCCATTCGCCGCTGCTGCGAGATCAAGGCCGATGTGGTCGGTCAGGACGAGACCGAGCACGGCGTGCGCGCCTTGCTGAACCTGGGACATACCTTCGGCCATGCCATCGAGGCGGAGAAGGGTTATGGCAACTGGCTGCACGGTGAAGCCGTGGCGGCGGGAACCATGCTGGCGGCCGAGACGGCCCTGGCCCGTGGCGACATGACGGCGCAAGAGGTGGCACGAGTCCGCGATCTGCTGTTGGCCGCCGATTTGCCGGTCAAGGCACCGTACGATATGGATTTTGCCGCCTTCATTCGCCATATGCGCCGTGACAAGAAGGTGCTGGAAGGCAAACTGAGGCTGGTGCTGCCGATCGGGATCGGACAGGCCCAGGTCGTGGCCGATGTGACAGACGAGCAATTGATGGCGGTGATCGAGTCTGGTCGTGACCACTAATAAATTGCTCAAACTGCCTTCTCAGCGGCAGTTGGTTGACCGGCTGCTGCACCTGATCGAGTTCAACCACCCCTTTGTTTTTCTCTCCGGCAAGCCAGGCAGTGGCCGTGGCACACTGTGCGAGTCGCTGCTTGCCCAACTGCCCGATGCGGTGCGGGTGGCCAGCCTCATCGGCAGCCCGTCCATGAAGATGGCGGATGTGCGCCAGTTGCTGTTGCAGCAGGTGGTGGCTCGTCCCCTGTTCAACGCGCAGGATGCCCTGGCGGACAGCTTCTTTCGCATGGTGGGTGACAAGCCTGCCAGACTGCTGCTCATCATCGAACGTGCCGATACCTTGCCTGCCGAGCTGGTGGGGGAGTTGTGGGCGCTCTGTCGTCACAACGATACCCTGGCATCTCCTCATAAACTGGCCATCCTGCTCTCGGGTGATGACGCCTGGTGTCGCAACCAGAAGGCGCTCCTCAAGGGACGAGCCATGCCAGCCCTCGAGCTGGAAGTCGCGCCACTGAGCGCTCCTGAGCAACGTATCTTCTTGTATGAGAAGGCCAAAGAGCTCAAGATCCCGACAGCCCTCTTGCCCAAGCCGAAAGTGGAAGAGATCCTGAATGGGGCGGGCGGACATCCGTCAGCCATCATGCAGTTACTGGAGGATACCATGACCGACAGAAGGCCCAAGAAACGTCAGGCCGAGTTGCCCGTCAAGAAGATAGCGATCGTGCTTGCCCTGGTGGCGGGCGGGTTGCTGGCCCTGAGCTATCTGCCCCTGTTCGACAATGCAGGCCAGGACCCCGCCCAGGCACCGTCCCAGGGGACGGCGTTGCCCGATCCCGTCTCAAGCGATCCTGTGAACGTCGGTGCGGCGAGCGGGGCCTTGAGTACTCAGACGAGCAGTGGCGCCACTGCCATCCCGTCAGGGAATCAGGTTGCCCGCGATTGGCAGTCCGATGCCAAGCCCTTGCCCAAGAAGGTCGAGAGCGAGACGGTCACCACGGAGTCAACCAACTATGAGGGGCGCCGGGTCGTCATCTCCGACGAAGTGGTCGAGAAATTGATGAACCAGCCGAACGTCAGCGGCGCCTTGCCCACGGCCGTGGTGGATGAGCTGGTGGGGAGCGGTTCCCGTGCGGTCCCGACCGGAACGACGGCCCAGGTCAAGAATCCGGCCCTGAACAGTGTCCCCGCCCGGACAGAGGCTCAACCGGCCAGTGGCGCGCAGACAGCGCCGGTCGCGGCCCCAGCGGCCAAGGTGGCATTGACGCCGGTGGCGACTCTCAACAAGAAGCCGAAGAATCACTACAGCATCCAGTTGATGGGGGCGAGCAACACCAAGGCGGTAGACAGCTTTGTGGCCGAGCATGGCTTGGCGGGCAAGGTGTGGGTCTACAAGACCCGTTTCCGTGGCAGTCCCTGGTATGTGGTGGTGCAGGGAGACTACGCCAGCAGTGCCCAGGCCAAGGCGGCCATTCGCAAGCTGTCGCCTGCCTTGCTCAAGGGACAACCCTGGCCCAAGTCATTCGCCCAGATACAAAAAGAATTGAAGCAATAGCCAGCCACCCGAAGAAGGGGGTAGAATCACCCCCCTTTTTTGGGCATAGCCTTGTCAACACCGGACTTCCATGAAAAAAACACGCGCGTTTTTAAAATGGGCCGGGGGAAAATACTCCCTGGTCGAAGAGATCGCCGAGCGTTTGCCGGCCGGGCGTGTGTTGCTGGAGCCCTTCGTCGGGGCGGGATCCGTGTTTCTCAACACGGATTACGACGCCTATGTGCTCAACGACATCAATCCGGATCTCATTGGCCTCTACAACCACCTCAAGCAGCAGCCGGACAGCTTCATCAGCGAGGCCCGCAAGCTGTTCGTGGCCGAGCACAACCACAAGACCGCCTATTATCGGCTCCGTACCCAGTTCAACCAGACCGCGGCCGGGTTTGAACGGGCTCAGTTGTTCCTGTTTTTGAATCGCCATGGTTTCAACGGCTTGTGCCGTTACAACAAGAAGGGGGGGTTCAACGTTCCCTTCGGTTCCTACAAGAAACCCTACTTCCCGGAGAAAGAGCTGTGGGCCTTTGCCGAGAAGGCGCAGAAGGCGACGTTCATCTGTGAAAGCTATGCCGACGCCATGGCCCGTGCAGAGGAAGACTGGGTGATCTACTGCGATCCGCCCTATGCCCCCCTCTCCACCACGGCGAGTTTCACCACCTATTCGGCGGGCGGTTTCACCCTGGACGATCAGGCGCTGCTGGCCAGGCTGGCTCGCCACACCGCCGCCCATAAAGGGGTGCCCGTGCTCATCAGCAACCATGACATCGAGTTGACCCGCGAGCTCTATCGTGGCGCCCGGCTCGACGAAATCCTGGTCAAGCGTACCATCAGCCGCAACGGCGGTAGTCGCAACAAGGTGGCTGAGCTGCTGGCGCTCTATCCGCCCGGCATCGAGCCGGAACAGGGCTATTATCCCGGTGAGGCGGAGCTGGTTGCCGTCGGCTGAGTGAACAACGGTCCCTGAGGGGGCCGTTGTCATTTCTGATGCTGCCTCTGGCATTCCGTGAGCCGCGCCTGGCATCGTTTGCCGGCGATGGTGCTGGAGCGGCGTGTTCTGTAGATGCGGGTCGTTTTCATCGCCCTTTTGCGATAAAATTGCGCCGTTTTTTCTGCCACGCTGCCAATGGATGACGCTGATGAAAGACTTTCTGATTGCCCCCTCTATCCTCTCCGCCGACTTTGCCCGTCTGGGTGAGGATGTGGCCAAGGTGCTGGCCGCCGGGGCCGACGTGGTCCATTTCGATGTGATGGACAACCATTATGTCCCCAACCTGACCATAGGCCCCATGGTCTGTCAGGCGCTGCGCGATTACGGTATCGAAGCGCTCATCGACGTGCACCTGATGGTCAAGCCGGTGGATCGCATCGTGCCTGATTTTGCCAAGGCCGGTGCCAGCCTGATCACCTTCCACCCGGAAGCCTCCGATCACGTGGATCGCACCCTGGGCCTCATCAAGGAGCAGGGTTGCCAGGCCGGTCTGGTGCTGAACCCCGCGACCCCGCTCAGCTGCCTGGAGTACGTGATGGACAAGCTGGACGTGATCCTGCTGATGTCTGTCAACCCGGGCTTTGGCGGTCAGAGCTTCATCCCCGGCACCCTCGACAAGCTGCGCCAGGTGCGCCGCCTGATCGACGAGAGTGGCCGCGACATTCGCCTGGAAATCGATGGCGGGGTCAAGGTCGACAACATTCGCGAGATTGCCGAGGCGGGTGCCGACATGTTCGTGGCGGGCTCTGCCATCTTCGGCAAGCCGGATTACAAGGCGGTGATCGACCAGATGCGCGCGGAGCTTGCCCATGTCCGTCACTGATCGCCCCTTTGACCTGGTGCTATTCGATCTGGATGGCACCCTGATTGACAGCGCCCCGCAACTGGCGCTGGCGGTCAACCGTACCCTGGCGGAGCTGGGGTTGGCCGAGGCCGACGAGGCCGTGGTGCGTACCTGGGTCGGCAACGGTGCCGACAAGCTGATCCAGCGGGCTCTCGATTACCGCGACGCCCCGGAGCAGTTTGCCAAGGCCCGCCCCCTGTTCGACCGTCACTATCAGGCCTGTCTGCTGGAAGGCCTGGCCATGTATGACGGAGTGGCCCGGAGCCTGCGCCGTCTGCAGGGGCTGGGTTACCAGCAGGCCGTGGTGACCAACAAACCGAGTCACTTCGTGCAGCCCATTCTGGAGGCCCTCGGCATCAGCGACTGTTTCGCACTCTGGCTCGGGGGCAACTGCGTACCCGTCAAGAAACCGAGCCCGGAGCCGCTGTTGCACGCCTGCCACGAGCTGGGTGTCAGCCCGTCCCGCACCCTGATGGTGGGGGATTCCGAAAATGACGTACTGGCCGCCCAGGCCGCCGGCATGAAGGTGGTGGGGCTCACCTATGGCTACAACTATGGCCGCCCTATCGCAGACTCGCGCCCCGACTGGGTTTGCGAGCAGTTTGCCGAACTCGACGCCCTGCTGGTCTGATCCCGACCGGGCTGGCGGATAACAAGGATTACTACTCTGATGACTAAACCAATCGTATTGAGCGGTGCCCAACCCTCGGGCCAGCTGACCATCGGCAACTACATGGGAGCCCTGCGTCAGTGGGTCAGCATGCAGGATGACTTCGACTGCCTCTATTGCATCGTCGATCTGCACGCCATCACCACCCGCCAGGATCCGGCCGCCTTGCGCAAGGCGTGCCTCGACGCAGCCGCCCTTTATCTGGCGGTGGGCATCGACCCGGCCAAGAGCACCGTCTTCATCCAGTCCCACGTGCCCCAGCACGCCGAGCTCGGCTGGATCCTGAACTGCTACACCCAGATGGGCGAGCTGTCGCGTATGACCCAGTTCAAGGACAAGTCCGCCCGTTTCGAGAACAACGTCAACGTCGGTCTGTTCGGTTATCCGGTGCTGATGGCAGCCGACATTCTGCTTTATCAGGCCAATCAGGTGCCGGTTGGCAATGACCAGAAGCAGCATCTGGAGCTGACCCGCGACATCTGCACCCGCTTCAACAACCTCTATGGCGAAGTCTTCACCCTGCCGGAACCTTTCATTCCGACCGAAGGGGCCCGGGTGATGAGCCTGCAGGACCCGACCAAGAAGATGTCCAAGTCCGACGACAACGAGGCCAACTTCATCGGCTTGCTGGAAGATCCCAAGCAGATCGTCAAGAAGATCAAGCGGGCGATGACCGACTCCGACGAACCGGCCGTGGTGCGTTTCGATCCCGAAAACAAGCCGGGGGTTTCCAATCTGCTGACCCTGATGTCCGGTGTGACCGGCCGCTCCATCCCGGAGTTGGAGCAGCACTTCGAAGGCAAGATGTACGGCCACCTCAAGAGTGAAACGGCCGATGCCGTGGTCGCCTTGCTGGAACCCATCCAGGCGCGCTTCCGCGAGCTGCGTCAGGATGAGGCCCATCTGCAGGCCATTTTGGCGGCTGGCGCACAAAAGGCGCGTGAAAGGGCTGAAAAAACCCTGATCAGCGTATATGATGTCGTCGGCTTCGTTCCTCGAGCCTGACATACTGGGAAGGTGTAGTAGAAGAGAGCTGGGTGGATGCCTGGCTTTCTTTGTTTTACACCTTCCGGTTTGTCGCAACCTCCCCAATGTCAAACACGGGCTTTGCCCCAAGAGAAAGCATGTCTGTCGAATCACAAACCCTGAGTGAAGAGTTGGGTGACAAGGGTCACTGGCTGCGCAAGTTTCGCAAGGCCAAGAGCCTCAATACCTTGCAGTTGATGGTCTCCAACGCCATCGACAAGCACCACAAGACCCCGGCCATCGCGGCTGCCATCTATCTGGCCGAGTGCCAGCGGGAACGGGAACTGGAACAGGGCCGTTATCTGGACCGCTGAGGTCCGTTGTCAGCCCTTGCCAAGGTGACTCCTTCCCATCTGCCTGTCACGACCTGTGCCCTTTTCCCGGTCGCCTCCCGTCTCTTTTACCTTGCCATCCTGACATGGAGCGGCTGATGCTGCCCGATCGGGGACAGGCCCACCGCCGGGTGGGGTCGACAGGCCCGGATCGCCATTGAAGAGCGGACAGACTGCACAGCAGGTGAGGTGATCGCCGGTTTATTAACGCAATGAGACATGCCAGAATGCGCGGCGTTTGTCTGCCCGCGCTCGTAACGGGCTGTCCGATCACCGTCTCTGTCTTATTCCCAGGGTGTTTGCATGCTGCTACTCATCGACAACTACGACTCTTTTACCTGGAACCTGGTGCAATACTTCGGCGCTCTGGGGCAAGAGGTGGTGGTCAGGCGCAACGATGAGCTGAGCCTGGAGGAGATAGCCCGGCTTGCCCCCCGCCATCTGGTGATCTCTCCCGGCCCCTGCACGCCAAACGAGGCGGGCATCTCTTTGGCCGCCATCTCCCGTTTTGCCGGCGAGATCCCCATCCTCGGCGTCTGTCTCGGCCATCAGTCCCTGGCACAGGCCTTTGGTGCCCGGGTGGTGCGTGCCCGTCAGGTGATGCACGGCAAGACATCTCTCATCCGTCACAAAGGGGAGGGGGTGTTCAAGGGGCTCAACAACCCGCTGCGGGTGACCCGCTATCATTCTCTGGTGGTGGAGGCGGCGTCGCTCCCCGACTGTTTCGAGGTCACCGCCTGGAGCGAACATGCCGACGGCAGCCAGGACGAGATCATGGGGCTGCGGCATAAAACGCTGGCGCTGGAGGGAGTGCAGTTCCATCCGGAGAGTATTCTGAGCGAACAGGGGCACCAGTTGCTGGCCAACTTTTTGGCCGTTTCCTGAAAAAATTGCGATGTCTGTCTCAAAACCGTCATGAGGCAAAAAAAAATTTCCCTGAGACTTTATTCACCCTCCTCCCTGTCCAAATTATCTCTTGCCAACACCCCCTGAGCCGTTATGCAATGCGGTTGCCTAAAATCTCAAAGGCAATCGAACATTGTTCCTTATAGGCGGTTAAGTTACAGACTTTTTACTTTTTTTCTGTGATAATTCCGCCACGTTTACACGGATTTAACTTTTGGGCGGTGGATTATTCTGCCGCGAGATAGCAGGAGAGCAATATGTCAGAGTTGTTGGCAGTGACACGTGAAGTGTTTGATGAAGTGATGGTTCCCAACTATGCGCCGGCCAAAATCATCCCGGTGCGCGGCGAGGGGTCACGTGTCTGGGATCAGGAAGGCCGCGAGTATGTGGATTTCGCGGGCGGGATCGCGGTCAATGGCCTGGGCCATTGCCATCCCAAACTGGTCGAGGCCCTGAAATCCCAGGGTGAGAAGCTGTGGCACCTCTCCAACGTGATGACCAACGAGCCGGCCCTGCGCCTGGCCAAGAAACTGGTCGCCGCCACCTTCGCCGAGAAGGTCTATTTCTGCAACTCCGGTGCCGAAGCGAACGAAGCGGCCCTCAAGCTGGCCCGCCGCTACGCCATCGAGAAGTTCGGGGCCCACAAGACCCAGATCATCGCCTTCCACCAGGGCTTCCACGGCCGTACCTTCTTTACCGTCAGCGTCGGCGGCCAGGCTGCCTACTCCGATGGCTTCGGTCCCAAGCCTGCCGACATCACCCACGTCGCCTACAACAACCTGGAGGAGCTGGCTGCCGTCATCTCCGACAACACCTGCGCCGTGGTGATGGAGCCGCTGCAGGGCGAGGGTGGCATCATCAGCCCCACCGACGAGTTTGCCAAGGGGGTGCGCGAGTTGTGCGACAAGCACAACGCCCTGCTGGTTTATGACGAGGTGCAATCCGGTGTCGGTCGTACCGGCGAGCTGTTTGCCTATATGGGTCTGGGCATCACCCCGGACATCCTCACCAGCGCCAAGGCGCTGGGCGGCGGCTTCCCCATCGGGGCCATGCTGACCACCACCGAGATCGCCTCCCACCTGAAAGTGGGCACTCACGGCTCCACCTACGGCGGCAACCCGCTGGCGTGTGCCGTGGCCGAGGCGGTGATCGACGTGGTCAACACCCCGGCAGTGCTGAGCGGCATCAAGCAGCGCGAGCAGCTGTTCCGCGAAGGGCTGGAAGCCATCAACGCCAAGTACCACTGCTTCAGCGAAGTGCGCGGCAAGGGCCTGCTGCTGGGCGCCGTGCTCAACGATGACTTCAAGGGCCGCTCTCGCGACTTCCTGCTCGCCTCCATCGATCAGGGCCTGATGGCGCTGGTCGCCGGTACCAACGTGGTGCGTTTTGCCCCCTCCCTGGTGATCCCGGAAGCAGACATCAAGGAAGGGCTGGCACGGTTCGAGAAAGCGGTCGCTCAGGTGGTCAACGCCTGATCCAAATTGAGGTGGGGAGCCCTCCCGGCAGGAGCCGGGACCCCACCTGTCGTCAATGAAAGGGAGTTGTCATTTATGTTGGTTATCCGTCCTATCGAGCAGCGCGACTTCGCCGGCCTCAAAACCTGTGCCATCGAATCCGGCACCGGCATGACTTCACTGCCGGTCAACGATGAGTTGCTGCAACGCAAGATCGATGCCTCGACCCAGACCTTCCTGGACAAACCGGCCGGCAAGGGAGACTGTCTCTACTTCTTCGTGGCCGAGGATCTGGAAACGGGCGAGATGGTCGGCACCTGCGCCATCGACGCCGCCGTCGGCCTGTCCCAACCGTTCTACAACTATCACATCGGCAAGGTGGTGCACTCGTCACCCAAGCTCGGCATCTACAACGTGGTGGAGACGCTCACCCTCTCCAACGACTACACCGGCAATTCCGAGCTCTGCACCCTGTTCCTGCGTGAATGTGCCCGCGAGGGGCTCAATGGCCGCCTGCTTTCCAAGCACCGTTTCCTGTTCATGGCCGAGCACCCCGAGCTGTTTGACAGTACCGTCTTTGCCGAGATGCGTGGCGTCTCCGATGGCAACGGTCACAGCCCCTTCTACGAGTGGCTGCAAAAGCATTTCTTCTCGATGGATTTCCCCACCGTCGACTATCTGACCGGCATCGGCAAGAAGCGCTTCATCGCCGAACTGATGCCCAAGTACCCCATTTACGTGAACCTGCTGAGCAACGAGGCGCGCGCCGTCATCGGCCAGACCCATGAAAAGACCCGTCCGGCCATCAAGATGCTGCAGGATGAGGGGTTCGTGAATCGCGGTTATGTCGACATCTTCGACGCCGGCCCCACCGTCGAATGCGAGGTGAAGAACATTCGCAGCGTGCGCCGCAGCCAGAAGCTGGCGGTGCTGGTGGGTGAGCCCATCGGCGGCCATACCTACCTCATCTGCAACACCAGGTTCGAGCAATACCGCGCCTGTTACGGCAACATCCGGGTCGATCTGGACAAGCACGAAGCCATCATTCCGCCCAAGATGGCGGCCGCCCTCAAGGTGGAAAATGGCGACATGGTGCGCGTCGTCGATCTGGATTGACCCACCCCGCAGCACAGCATTGAGACAGGCTGCCGAGGCGGCCTGCGTACCCACAGGGAGTGAATTGATGATGTCTTTAGTCCAGTTTATCGATGGCCAGTGGCTGGCCGGTGAAGGCAAGCCGTTCGAATCCATCGACCCGGCCAAAAACGAGGTGATCTGGCGGGGTGAGGCGGCAAGCCAGTCCCAGGTGGATGCGGCCGTCAAGGCGGCCCGCACGGCCTTCTACCATTGGTCCGATCTGGCCCTTGAAGAGCGCCTTGCCATCGTGCGCCGCTATGCCGACCTGCTCGGCGAGCACAAGGAGGCGCTGGCCCTGACCATCGCCCGTGAAACTGGCAAGCCCCTGTGGGAGACCCGCACTGAAGTGGCGGCCATGCAGGGCAAGATTGCCATCTCCATCCGGGCCCATGACGAGCGTACCGGCACGGTGGAAAACCCCATGCCGGGCGCCAAGGCGTTCGTGCGCCACAAGCCCCATGGCGTCGTGGCCGTGTTCGGCCCCTACAACTTCCCGGGCCACCTGCCCAACGGCCACATTGTGCCAGCGCTCATCGCCGGCAATGCGGTCGTGTTCAAGCCTTCCGAGCTGACTCCCATGGTGGCTGAAGCCATGGTCAAGGTGTGGCAGGAGGCGGGGCTGCCCAAGGGGGTGCTCAACCTGGTGCAGGGGGAGGTCGACACCGGCAAGGCGCTGGCCGGCAACCCGGACATCGACGGCCTCTTCTTCACCGGCTCCTCCCGTACCGGCCACTTCCTGCATCAGCAGTTTGCCGGCCAGCCGGGCAAGATCCTGGCACTGGAGATGGGTGGCAACAACCCGCTGATCGTGAAAGATGTGAGCGACATCGACGGCGCCGTCCATGCCATCGTGCAGTCCGCCTTCATTACCTCCGGCCAGCGCTGCACCTGCTCGCGCCGTCTGTTTGTCGAGCGCGGCGAACGGGGCGATGCCCTGGTCAAGCGCCTGGTGGAGGTGGTCGGCCAGATCAAGGTCGGCCTCTATGACGCCGCCGAGCAGCCGTTCATGGGCGCCATGATCAGCGAGAAGGCCGCACTCGGCATGGTCGAGGCGCAAGCCAACCTGCAGCGCCTCGGTGGTGAAAGCCTGCTTGCCCTCAAGCACCTGGAAGCGGGCACCGGCTTTGTCTCCCCGGGCATCATAGACGTGACTGCGGTCAGCGCGCTGCCGGATGAAGAGTACTTCGGCCCGCTGCTGCAGCTCATTCGCTACGACGACTTCGATGCGGCCATCGAGAAGGCGAACGCCACCAGTTTCGGTCTCTCGGCAGGCCTGCTCGGTGACAATGAAGCGGACTGGAACCACTTCTTCAAGCGCATCCGTGCCGGTATCGTCAACTGGAACAAGCCCATTACCGGTGCTTCCAGTGCCGCCCCCTTCGGCGGCATCGGTGCCTCCGGCAATCACAGAGCGAGCGCCTACTACGCCGCCGACTACTGTGCTTACCCGGTCGCCTCCGTCGAAGACAGCAAGGCTGCTATGCCGGATCAGCTGTCTCCCGGTCTGACCTTCTGATAACAAGAAAATAAAAGAGGGGCACTGAACAGGTGCCCCTGTCTGTACCCGCAATCAAAGGAAAGAGAGATGCAAAAGGATATCGACACCCTGTTTGGCCATCTGTGGGACAACTACATTCAGGTCACCCCCAGTGCTCACAAGGTTCATCAACTGCTGGGCGGCGGTGCCCCCATCATCAACGATCACGTGGCGTTTCGGACCTACAACCTGCCCAAGCTCGGTCTCGAGAAACTGGCGGCCCATTTCCGTACCCTGGGGTACGAAGAGAAGGGCGAGTATGTGTTCAAGGCCAAGAAGCTCTATGCCAAACACTTCGAGCATAAAGATCCTGATGCGCCCAAGGTGTTCATCAGCGAGCTGAAGGTGGAAGAGCTCTCCGAAGGTGCCCAGGCCATCATCCACAAGCTGGTGGATCAGGTACCCGATCACCTCACCGACCCCCCGGCTTTCCTCTACGCCGGCGCGCCCTGGCAGGTCTCCCACACCGACTACCAGACCCTGCTGGCAGAGAGCGAGTATGCCGCCTGGATGGCCGCCTGGGGTTATCGTGCCAACCACTTCACCGTCAACATCAACCGCCTGAAGGACTTCGACACCATCCAGCAGGTGAATGCGGCGCTCAAGGCGGCAGGCTTCGTGCTCAACACCGTTGGCGGCGAGGTGAAGGGCGATCCCGAGGTGATGCTGGAGCAATCCTCCACCATGGCAGACAAGGCCGAGGTGCCCTTCAGCGACGGCGTGCGCACCATCCCGAGCTGCTTTTACGAGTTTGCCCTGCGCTACCCGCAGGCCGATGGCGTGCTCTACCCTGGCTTCGTCGAAGCGTCGGCCGACAAGATCTTCGAATCCACCAACGCCATGTAATGGCCGCCATGAAAACAACGCCCCGTCTGGGGCGTTTTTTATAGATTTACGCCGACCTGACACCTCTTTACCTCCCCTTAACCCATCAGTTCGCGGCGATTCGCTAGCATGATACCGCCCGCTGCCGTGGGCCATCGCCGCACCGTGCCGGTGTATGCCACCCGTTTTGGAGTCATGCCATGAAGATTGTTCTGCCTTTGCTGTTTTCCCTCACTACTCTGACCGCCGCAGCGGGCGATCAGGGCAGCCGTACCCCACCCAAGCCTCCGCGCGAGCTGTCGGCCGAGATGAAAGCGGCGTTTGAGAGTTGCAAGGAGCATGGCAAACCGGGGGAGTCGGAATTTGACAACTGCATGTCAGATCTGGGATTTGAGCGGCCGGACGGCCCGGCACCGGCAGGTGGGAAGCAGGGGGAGAATGAGGCCGAGTAAACTGGTGCGGGCCAGTCGGTTAGGATGGGCCCGCACCGCTCACACCCGTTGCAGTGCCCCTTCGGTGGCCAGCAAGGTGGTCATGCCGGCGGCCTTGCCCGCCTGAATGCCTATCCGGGTGTCTTCAAACACCAGGCAGTTGGCCGGGTTGGCGCCGAGCTGCTCGGCCACTTTCAGGAAGGTGTCCGGGTGGGGCTTGTGATTGACCACATCATCGGCACTCACCAGCACGGAGATGAAGGCATCGAGCCCGGTCTGACGCAGGATGTGCGCCGCATGTTCCCGGGTTGAGCCGGTACCTATGCCCATGGGCACCTTGTCGTGGTACTGCCTGACCAGCTCCCACATGGCGGGAAACACCCGGACGTCGTCGATCCGTGCCAGGTAGAGGGCCACCTTGCGCCGGGCAAAGGCTTCCACGTCGATGGTCATCCCGTGCTGCTCTGCCAGCATGGTCACTATCTTGCGGGTGGGGATGCCGCCGTACTCGTTGAGCTGTGCCCGATCAAACGGCAGGCCGAACTCGGCACTGGTGATTTCCCAGGCATCCAGGTGCAGAGGCATGGAGTCCACCAGGGTGCCATCCATGTCGAAGATCAGGGCGTCGTACTCGTCGAATCGGGGCTGTTCACTCTGGTGATGATCGCAGGGGGATGACTGGGGCATGGGGGGCGTCCTCTTCGGCAAAGACTCACCCTAGCAGATCCGGCTCGCAGATGTCGCGACCTTCATCATGGTTGGCAGTGGTTTTGACCATCGGCTAATGATTTATGAGACAATAATGTGCCTTGTACCCCCTGTGCCGATATCTCACATGAGCGAGCCTGCCTATGTCCCCCAAAACCGTCTTCTCGAGCGTGGCCCTGGTGATCGCCCTGGGCTCACTGGAAAAGAGCATCGTCACCACGCCCTTGCCCATCATAGGGGTTGAGCTGAACGCCGGTGCCGCCCTCACCTGGGTCGTGACCGCCTATCTGCTGGCGGCCACTGCGGCCCTGCCCATCTATGGCAAGTTGAGCGACATGTTCGGCCGGGTACGCATGCTCAACATCGGTATCGGCCTGTTTCTGGCGGGATCCGTGGCCTGCGCCCTGGCCCAGGATCTGCCAACCCTGCTGGCCGCCCGCGTGCTGCAAGGGTTGGGGGGCGGGGGGCTGATCGCACTCGCCTTTACCGTGATCGCCGACTGTATTCCGCCACGGGAGGTGGGCAAGTATCAGGGGTATATCTCGGCGGTCTATGCGGTCTCCAGCATCGCAGGCCCGCTGCTCGGTGGCTATTTTACCGAGCAGCTCAGCTGGCGCTGGATCTTCTGGATCAATCTGCCGCTCGGCGCTATCGCCCTCTGGCTGGTGAACCGCAATCTGGGTCACCTCAATGTGCGCCGCTACAGCCGCTTCGACTGGAAGGGAGCGGCACTGCTGATTACGGTCACCACCCTCACCCTGTTGCTGCTCTCGCCGGAGGCGGCCTTGCCCGCCGTCTGGCTCGCGGCTGCGCTGGGGGCGGCCTTGTTGCTGCTGATCCTGGTGGAGCGGCGGGCCCACGACCCCATACTGCCGGCCCACCTGGTGCGCCTGCCGGGTTATCTGGTGAGCGTGCTGCTGGCGCTGGCCTCGCAGCTGCTGATGTTTGCCGTGCTGGTCTACCTGCCGTTGCAGATGCAGTGGCAAAAGGGGATGAGTGCCAGTGACAGTGGCGGGATCATGGTGATCTTCATGGTCTGCATCACGGCAGGGGCCTTCGTCGGCGGCAAGCTCATCGGTCGCACCGGTCACTACAAGCGTTTCGTGGTGGCAGGTTTTGCCCTGGCAGCGCTGGCCCTGTGGCAGATCCACTTCGACGTCTGGGCCAGAGTGGGACTGGGGTTTGCCGGATTGGGGCTGGGTCTGGTGCTGCCGGCGCTGTCGGTGGTGGTGCAAAATGCCCTGCCGCGGGAAGATCGCGGTATCGGCATGTCCCTGTTCAACTTCTGCCGGGAGCTGGGTGGGGCGGTCGGTGTCGCCATCTGCGCCGTGTTGTTCCATGCCGCCCTGCCAGCAGGCAGCAGCCCCAATCTGGTCAGCCTGAGCCCGGCCGAACTGGCACCCGGTTTCAGCGCCACCTATATCGGCATGGCGCTGATCGCCACCGCCGCCCTGCTGGTCACCTTGCTGGCATTGAAGCGCCACGAGCTGGCCAGCAAGCACGTCTGATAGTTGCTATCGGATACAAAGAGGGCTCCCCGCGGGGAGCCCTCTTCATGGGATCAGGCTGGTGCCTTTCCTTCCGTGTCGGGGCCTTGTGCCACTCAGCCCGCTCATCGGGCGTCGGGGCGGGAAGGTGACCTGACAGGCTCGGGTTGCTGGCGCTCGGCCTGGGCATCGAGTTCCTTGCCGAGGAAGTAGTTCAGGAAGGTGCGGATGACCGCGATGATGGCGAGGCGCACCAGCTCCTCCTTGCTCGGTGCCACTGTGGTGGCCAGGATGTCGGCGGCGAGCTGGAACTCCAGCGCCAGGATGAGCCAGCTGCCGAAGCAGAGGCGGATACGGGGAAAGCCGGGCTCGTGATCCCGCACTCTGGCCGCCAGCCAGAGGGTCTTGCCAAGGCCGATGACCACGCAGGCGATGGAGATGATCTCCAGCAGCAGCTGGAACAGCTCCACCCCGTGCATCATGCCCTCTTTCAGGCTCGCTATCTCGAACACTCGGTTACCTCCATGATTCAAAAGAGACACTTTTAACACGGCTTGGGGGCCGGTTCCAACTCAGAGTCTTCTGAGCATCATGGCTATCTGGTCGATGAGCTGACGAGCGGCAGGGCTGATGGCCGCCAGTTGGAAGTAGCCATGAATGACGCCATGCTGCCGCTGGCAAGTGGCATCGACGCCAGCCTGCACCAGCTTGCCATACAGGGCTTCCCCTTCGTCGCGCAGCGGATCATATTCCGCCGTGACGATATGGGTCGGCGGCAATCCTGACAGGGCGGGATGGTGGAGCGGGCTGGCTTCGGGATGGCAGGGGGGCTGGCTGCCCAGGTAGGCGTGAAAACCGCTTGCGAGCATGTCCCGGGTGATGAGGTAGTCGTCACCGAGATCGCGGTAGCTTTGGCTCTCGCAGAGGGCATCCAGCATGGGATAGAGAAGCAGCAGGGCCTTGGGCAAGGGGGCGCTGGCAGCCTTGAGCCGCAAGGTGGTGACCAGGGCGAGATGACCCCCTGCGCTGTCGCCGGCAATGGCGAGACGTGCCGGATCTCCATGCCATTTCTCCACCTCGGCCATGATGGCCCGCGCGGCGGCCAGCGCATCGTCGTGAGCCGCAGGATAGGTGTGTTCCGGGGCGAGGCGGGTGTGTACGGCGAAGATCAGGGCGCTGGCCCGGTTGCACAGCATCCGCATCTGGCGATCGTGGGTCTCGAAATCCCCGCTGACAAAACAGCCGCCGTGAAAATAGATCAGCACCGGATACGCGGGGTCCGGTTTGTCTGCGGGCCGATAGCAGCGGATGGCGTGGTGATCGGCCTGCCACTCTTCGATGGCGCCCACCTCTTCCCGCTCACCGCCCAACAAGGCAGAGGCAAGGTAGCCGTCACGGCGCGCCTGCCAGCTCAGCTGGCTCGCCTTGGGACGACCTGCGGCGATGAAGTCTGCCACCATGGCTGCGATGGCCGGTTCGAGTTGTTTTTCCATAAGACACCAATGACTGTATATAAAAACAGTTATTGTGCGCTTTTGGCCCGTGAGCGCAACCGGCGTTAGCTGAGGCAGCTCACAAAATCAGGCTTCAATCAGCACGAATTCAATCACATAGAGGGGCGGCAGTGCGGGGTAGATATCGCGGATCACATCTTTAAGCTCGGGGAGGGTCATGTTCTCCTGACGGGCGTGCTCGTCGCTCAGCGCCTCGAAGGCGACCGCCTTGACCGAGATGACTTCAATGGTGCCAAAAGGCTGGTGTTCCGGGTTGGTGAACAGGGCCAGGCGCTGGCCGGGCTGCCAGTTTGCCTCGCTCTCGTCGCGGATGGTGATGGTCTTTCGGCCAGCCTGGATGTCGGCGACAAAGCGGCTGAAGAAGGTGAATGCCGGGTAGGCCGGGGTGTGCTGGGCCATGTCGTCTCCGAAGGGCAAGGGGTGAGAGGGCGGCTCAGGCCGCGGCGGGCCCATTTTAGGAGGGGCGGGGGGAGCGTGCAGCACTTTTTACCCCGACATGTGAAGGGCGACCGACTGCGTTCACGGACCGGTAAAATGGCCGCAACTGAACCTGGATGTGAGATGATGCGGCCTCCTCTTTCTTGATATGTAACAAATCAAGGGGACGGGCTCTGTGGTCTGATGGCGTCCGGGGCCGGCCGTGGTTGACGTTGAACAAAAGGAGCAAGTGTGAATTCCGAGTTGATCTGGGTGCTCAGCATGCTGGTGGGTGCCATTCTCCTGTTTATTACCAACAAGGTACGCATGGACGTGGTCGCCTTGTTGATCATCATCCTGTTCGTGTTGAGCGGCACCCTGACCCTGCCGCAGGCGCTGGCAGGATTCAGCGATCCCAACGTCATTCTGATTGCCGCCCTGTTCGTGGTGGGGGAGGGGCTGGTGCGTACCGGCATCGCCTATCAGGTGGGAGATGCCCTGGTGAAGGTGGCCGGCAGCAGCGAAACCCGCATGCTGGTGCTGCTGATGGTGGCGGTGGCGACCCTGGGGGCCGTGATGAGTTCGACCGGGGTGGTGGCCATCTTCATCCCCGTGGTGCTGAGCGTGGCGAACCGGATGGGGATCCCGGCGGGCAGACTGATGATGCCGCTCGGCTTTGCCGGCCTTATCAGCGGCATGATAACGCTGGTGGCAACCCCTCCCAACATGGTGGTGAACAGTGAACTGATGCGCCACGACATCCAGGGGTTCGGCTTCTTCGGCTTCACTCCCATGGGTGTCATCATTCTGGGGATGGGGATCCTCTACATGCTGCTGATGCGCAACCGTCTGGTGCGTGAAGGGGAAGAGGGCAAGGGCAAGCAGATGGGACGCAGCACCATGCGAGATCTCATCCGTGACTACCGGCTGGCCGGGCGAGCACGCCGACTGGCGATCCGGCCCGACTCCCCCCTGATCGGCCAGACCCTGGACGAGCTGCAATTGCGTGCCCGCTTCGGGGCCAACGTCATCGGGATGGAGCGCTGGCGCAAGTTCAGGCGGGTGATGGTCAGTGTCACCGGGGTGACCGAGTTCCAGGCCAAGGACGTGCTGCTCATCGACATGTCGGATCCCGAGGTGGATGTGCGGGAGTTTTGCAGCGAGGCGCGGCTCGAGCCCATGATATTGCGCGGGGAGTATTTCTCCGATCAGGCGCGGGAGGTGGGCATGGCGGAGGTCTCCCTCATCCCCGGCTCCCGGCTGCTCGGCAAGAGCATCCGCGAGGTGACCTTCCGTTCCCGTTACGGTCTGAGTGTGGTGGGGATCCGCCGGGATGGAGAGGCGCTGACCGGCAAGCTGGTGGACGAGGCGCTGCAGATGGGGGATACCCTGCTGGTGGTGGGGAACTGGAGCCTCATTCGTCAGTTGCAGACCCATCATCGCGATTTTCTGCTGCTGGGCCTGCCTGCGGAAGTGGACGAGATGGCGCCGGCCCGCAGCCAGGCCATCCACGCCCTGATTGCCCTCGGGGTCATGATAGTGCTGATGGTGACGGATCCCGTGCCCAACGTCATCGCGGCGCTCATCGCCTGCCTGCTGATGGGCAAGTTCCGCTGCATCGATCTGGAGAGTGCCTACAAGTCCATCCACTGGCCGACCTTGATCCTCATCGTGGGCATGTTGCCCTTTGCCCTTGCATTGCAGCAGACCGGCGGGGTGGATCTCATCGTCGGCGCGCTCATCTCGGCAGTGGGGGAGATGGGCCCCAGGGTGATGCTGGCCAGCCTCTTCGCGCTCTGTGCCGTCATCGGGCTCTTCATCTCCAACACGGCGACGGCGGTGCTGATGGCGCCCATCGCGCTGGGGACGGCCCATCAGATGGGGGTCTCGCCTTATCCCTTTGCCATGACCATCGCCATCGCCGCCTCGGCAGCCTTCATGACGCCGGTCTCGTCGCCGGTCAACACCCTGGTGCTGGGCCCGGGCAACTACAAGTTCATGGATTTCGTGCGCATCGGCGTGCCCTTCACCTTGCTGGTGATGGTGGTCAGCGTCATCGCCATCCCCTGGTTCTTCCCGTTCTGAGGACAGCAAACGATATGGCGGCCTGCGGGCCGCCTTTTTATTGCCCGCAGCGCTCTGCGAGATGAAAAGGGCGGCATCACGCCGGAGCAGGACATAGCGCCGTCGCAGAGGAGAGCACAAGGCTCAGCCGTTGAGACATGAGGTGGCGTTGCAGGCGTGCGATGGCGTGGAGAGGGGAAGAAGAGCGGCAAACGCCGGATACAAAAAAACCAGCCTGAGCTGGTCTGTTTGGTACTGCTTTCGATGGTGCGGAAGGAGAGACTCGAACTCTCACGCCTAGGGCGCCAGAACCTAAATCTGGTGCGTCTACCAATTTCGCCACTTCCGCAAGAATAATGGTGGCTATGACGGGATTCGAACCTGTGACCCCCGCATTATGAGTGCGATGCTCTAACCAACTGAGCTACATAGCCGTCTTGTGCACGACTTGCGTCGAATACAAGCAAAAATGGCTGGGGCACTAGGATTCGAACCTAGGTATGGCGAGATCAAAACCCGCTGCCTTACCGCTTGGCGATGCCCCAACAGTGTTCTTTGCAATCGGATGATTGAAGGAACGTTTTTCAAACATGGTGGCTATGACGGGATTCGAACCTGTGACCCCCGCATTATGAGTGCGATGCTCTAACCAACTGAGCTACATAGCCGTTTGTTGTCAACCACAAACGTGGAAGAGAACAGAAAAATGGCTGGGGTACTAGGATTCGAACCTAGGGATGGCGAGATCAAAACCCGCTGCCTTACCGCTTGGCGATACCCCAACAGCGATGCCTGACAGAGACCATCAAACATCATTCAAAAAATGGCTGGGGTACTAGGATTCGAACCTAGGGATGGCGAGATCAAAACCCGCTGCCTTAC
>NZ_JBFODJ010000003.1:0-17934 GCF_040908265.1 Aeromonas sp. R5-1 | reverse complement strand
TCAAAGTGATAAAGCGCATGGCATATGGATTTAGGGACTCAGAATACTTTTTTCTGAAAATCAAGGCGGCCTTCCCCGGAAAGCCGCGATGAACCCTAAATTATTGCAGTTTTATTACAAAAATTGTGACGTAGTGAGTGAACGCGCATCCAGGGTCAGCCCACGCATGGCGTGGCTTTTGGCTACTCACTAAGGAGTAATATGGCCGACAACTGTTGCTTTTCGTCACATTTTCTTAGCAATGAATGGGATCTTGCCCACATTTCCGGTGGCGAGGGTATGGTGAATTGACGCAGAAGGTTTATTTTCTCTCTCGTCCAAGAACGAGCGCAAACGAGCATAACGTTTGCGCAAGCTCAAAAAACAAGAAGAAACGTTTTCGGGCGCAATGAATGGGAATGAAAGATAACAAAACGGAACATCAAACCTACTGTGGGTGGATATAAGGAATAACAACTATGAGCATACAAAGACCCAATACCCTGCTTGGCGAGTGCCTCGCCGAGTTTATCGGCACCGGCCTGCTGATCTTCTTCGGCGTCGGCTGCGTGGCCGCCCTGGTGCTGGCTGGCGCCAACTTCGGGCAATGGGAAATCTCCATTACCTGGGGCCTGGGTGTCGCCATCGCCATCTATGTCACCGGTGGCATCTCCGGTGCCCACCTCAACCCTGCCGTGACCCTGGCGCTGATGACCTTCTGCGGCTTTGACAAGCGCAAGGTGGTGCCCTTCATCATCGCCCAGATAGCCGGGGCATTCGCCTCCGCCGCCCTGGTCTACGCCCTCTACAGCAACCTGTTCACCCAGTGGGAGCTGACCCACAACGTGGTGCGCGGCAGCGTCGAGAGCCTCGGCACCGCAGGCATCTTCTCCACCTACCCCAATGCCCTGCTCTCCAACATGCAGGCTTTCGCGGTCGAGATGGTGATCACCGCCGTCCTGATGCTGGGCATCATGGCACTGGGTGACAACAACAACGGCGCCCCCAAAGGCTTCGCCGCCGCCCTGCTCATCGGTATCCTGATCGCGGTGATCGGCGCCTCCCTCGGCCCCTTGACCGGCTTTGCCATGAACCCGGCCCGTGATTTCGGCCCCAAACTGTTCGCCTTCGTGGCTGGCTGGGGTGACGTGGCCCTGACCGGTGGTCGTGACAACCCCTACTTCTGGGTCCCCATCCTTGGCCCCATCGTCGGCGCCCAGATCGGTACCGCCCTGTATGTGAAAGTGCTGGCTCCCTGCGTCCCGGGCAACCGCTTCGCCACCGAAGAAGCCGCCAAGCTGTCTAACAAAGAAGAGGCCGCCGCCTGAGAGCGGCCCTCCCCAACGTGTAACAACGTGGAAAATAAAAACGTGGAGAACATCATGTCTGCTGAAAAGAAATTTGTCGTTGCGCTGGACCAGGGCACCACCTCCTCCCGTGCCATTGTCTTCGATCAGGACGCCAACATCGTCGCGACCTCCCAGCGCGAATTCACCCAGCACTACCCGAAAGCGGGCTGGGTCGAGCACGACCCCATGGAGATCTGGGCGACCCAGTCCTCCGTCTTCACCGAAGTGCTGGCCAAGAGCGGCCTGCACAGCGAGCAGATCGCCGCCATCGGCATCACCAACCAGCGTGAAACCACAGTGGTATGGGAAAAGGCCACCGGCAAACCCATCTACAACGCCATCGTCTGGCAGTGCCGCCGCACCGCGGCCATCTGCGAAGAGCTCAAGGCCCGGGGCCTTGAAGAGTACGTTCGCGAAAACACCGGCCTGGTGCTGGATGCCTACTTCTCCGGTACCAAGGTGAAGTGGATCCTGGACAACGTGGAAGGTGCCCGGGAGAAGGCAATGAACGGCGAGCTGCTGTTCGGCACCATCGACACCTGGCTGGTGTGGAAGATGACCAACGGGGAAGTGCACGTCACCGACCCGACCAACGCCTCGCGCACCATGCTCTACAACATCCGCGACCTGAAGTGGGATGAGCGCATGCTGGACGAGCTGGGTATCCCCGCCTCCATGCTGCCGCAAGTCAAACCCTCCTCCGAGGTCTATGGCTACACCACCCGTGGCGGCGGCGCCCGCATCCCCATCGCCGGTATCGCCGGTGACCAGCAGTCCGCCCTGTTCGGCCAGCTCTGCTTCGAAAAAGGGATGGCCAAGAACACCTACGGTACCGGCTGCTTCATGCTGATGAACACCGGCACCGAGCCGGTTCGCTCCAGCAACGGCCTGCTGACCACGGTCGCCATCGGCCCGAAAGGGGAAGTGAACTACGCACTGGAAGGGGCGGTCTTCATGGGCGGTGCCACCATCCAGTGGCTGCGCGATGAGCTCAAGATCATCCACGATGCCCGCGATACCGACTACTTCGCGAGCAAGGTAGGCGACACCAACGGCGTCTACCTGGTGCCGGCCTTCGTGGGCCTGGGCGCCCCCTACTGGGATCCGTATGCTCGCGGCACCATGGTCGGCCTGACCCGTGGCGCCAACCGCAACCACATCATCCGTGCGGCGCTCGAATCCATCGCCTACCAGAGCCGCGACGTGCTGGATGCCATGCAGCAGGACTCCGGCATCAAGCTGGCAGCCCTGAAGGTGGATGGCGGCGCCGTGGCCAACGACTTCCTGATGCAGTTCCAGGCTGACATGATGCACACCCCTGTGGTGCGTCCGACCCGCATCGAGACCACCGCCATGGGCGCCGCCTTCCTGGCCGGCCTCGCCGTGGGCTTCTGGAAGAGCTCTGAAGAGCTGGAAGACAAGTTCAGCGTGGACCGCGAGTTCATTCCGCAGATGGACCGCGACGATCGCGCCAAGCGCTACAGCGGCTGGAAGAAGGCGGTGGAACGCTCACGCCGCTGGGCCGAAGAGGAGTGATGGGGTAACCAACGCGTCCTTGAGATGAAAAAAGCAAAGAGGCCGACAGCGATGTCGGCCTCTTTTTATTGGCGAGCACGACTGTTCTGACCGCCCCCGACCCCAACCCTTCCCTTGCCAAGGGGTGGGAGAAAATGACCCCTCCCCCTCGTGGAGGGGGTTGGAACTGTCGACATGCCCTCTACAACGCCTCAGCACCGAGCTGCTCTTTCAGGAAATCGAGCCAGACCCGCAGCCGGATGTCCCGCTGGGCATCGGAGTAGAAGACCGCATGGATGGGGCGCGAGGCGCCGCTGTTGCTGCGGGCCAGCACCTCCACCAGCGCCCCGCTCGCCCTGTCATCCCCCGTCATGAAGTCCGACAGGCAGACGATCCCCTGCCCCGCCAGCGCCAGCTGACGCAAGGTTTCCCCGCTGCTGGCCCGCAGGGTCGGGGTGATGGCGAACCTGTCCCCCTGCTCCTCGCTCAATAGGGGCCAATGATTGAGGTGATCGGGGTGCAAAAAACCGAGCAGCTCGTGGCCAGCCAGCAAGTCAGCCGGCTGGCGCGGGGTACCGCGTGCCTTCAGATAGTCGGGGGAGGCCAGCAGCCGCAGCCGCGAGCGGCCAAGGGGCAGGGCCCGCAGGGAGGAGTCCGTCAGCTCGCCGATGCGAATGGCCATGTCCACCCGCCGCTCCATCAGGTTGATGAAGCCCTCGGAGCTGTGCAGTTGCAGCTCGATGGCGGGATAGCGGCGGCGAAACTCGCCGATGATGGGCACCAATCTATGCAGGATGAAGGGGGTGGCGGCGTCCACCCGCAATATGCCCTCCGGCTGCTCCCGGCGCATCAGCAGCAACCCTTCCGCCTCGCTCATCTCGGTCAGGATCTTCACCGCCCGCTGATAGAACCAGCTCCCCTCCTCGGTCAGGCTGACCCGGCGGGTGGTGCGGTTGAGGAGCACGGTGGCGAGCTTCTCTTCGAGACGCTTGATACCGCGGCTCACCACGGAATTATCCATGCCGAGATTCTCCGCCGCCTGGCGAAAGCTGCCCGCCTCCACCACCGCCACAAACAGGGTCAATTCATCGGAATGGGTCTTCATTGTTGTCATCCTGGCAAGAGTAATGGGTCTTTATAGGTGCAATGGCCGGGAGTTGGCAAGACAGGCGTCGCTTCATATCGTGACGCACCACCTGTTTTATCTGCGCCATTGCCAGTACAATGCCGCCAACCGGCACCGTATGGCGCCACACCATGACAGGGACGATCCATGACATTCGACAACAGGTTGGCCGCCGCCCATCGGGAGCTGGCCGAAAAGGGCGTGCAAACGCTCAACTACAACCCGCCGATCATCTGGCTGCTGCGAAAGGCGGGGTTCACCATCAGGCCGCCCCACTACGAACGCTTTCTGATCAACGTTCTTGCCCTGGGACTCCCCATCGGCGCTATCTGGGGGGTGTTGATGTGGTGCCTCGGCTGGCAGGATGAGGTGAGCCTGGGGTTTGCCCTGCGCCAGAGCCTGCTGTTTGGCATAGGGCTCGGTCTGCTGATGGGGACCTGGCTCTGGTTTCGGCGCAAGCAGCTCAAGCTGACCCCCTGGGACGCCTTGCCCCACTCCACGAGCCCCACGCAAAAACGCTGGCAACCGAAATAATCACCGACAAGGAGAGCCCATGACCAAGGCCCATGAAAAACTGAACTATGTGGAGTTCGCGGCCAGGGAGCTTGCCGCCACCAAGGCCTTCTTCACCGCCGCCTTTGGCTGGCAGTTTGCCGACTACGGCCCCGATTATTGCGCCTTCGAAGGGGAAGGGCTGGATGGCGGCTTCTACCGCGCCGATCTGTGCAGCCAGAGTGCTCAGGGCGGGGCGCTCCTGGTGTTCTACAGCGCCGATATCGAGGCGACCCAGAGCAAGGTAGCCGGCGCAGGGGGCACCATAGTGCGCCCCCTGTTTGACTTCCCCGGTGGCCGCCGCTTTCACTTTGTCGAGCCCAGCGGCAATGAATTTGCGGTCTGGTCCGAACCGGCCAGCGCCCGATAATACTCCGCCCTCCCCCTGGCCCACCTGCACCACGACCAGCCATGGGGAGGCCACATTGCTGCACTCACCTCAATAGTGTTTTGCGACTGCTGCCCTGTATCCCCCAGTCTGAGGCGGGCATACTGACTCCCGTCTTAACGAGGAGGTTCAGATGCCATCCCCCCTGATCGTGATTGCCCAGCTTGACGCCAAACCCGAATTCGCCGCCCAGTTTCGCGCTGCCCTCGAGCCGCTGATCGCCGCTACCCTGCAAGAGCCAGGGTGCCTTCGCTACCAGTTGCATCAGAGCCTGGAGAGCCCCCATAGCTGGATGCTGTACGAGGAGTGGGAGAGTGAAGCAGCCCTCAGCGCCCACCAGCAGCAGCCCCATTTTCTCGCCTTCGTGGTCGACACCCAGGAGTGGTTTGCCAGCAGCCTGGTGCGCCGCTATCACAGGGTCTGAGGCTGCCGGCGCCCTCCCCGCCGGATCTGCACCGCAGGCCCGGCAAACAGACAAAGCATTGAGCGTAGAAACACTAACCTGAGGAATTTGATGATGAAGATGCCCAACCTGGGTCTTGGAACCTTCCGCCTGAAAGATCAGCCACTTCGCGACTCCCTGCTCCAGGGGCTGGAACTTGGCTACCGCCATATCGACACCGCCCAGATCTATGACAACGAGGCCGAAGTCGGCCAGTTGATGAGCGAGAGTGGCGTGCCCCGCCAGGATATTTACCTGACCACCAAGGTGTGGACCAGCGAGTTCGGTCCGGGCAAGGTGATCCCGAGCCTGGAAGTGAGCCTGGAAAAACTCAGCACCGACTATCTGGATCTGGCGCTCATTCACTGGCCCTCCCCCCAGGATGAGGTGCCGATGGCGGTCTATCTGGAGCAGCTCGCCGAGGCCAAAGCCCGGGGCCTGACCCGGGAGATCGGGGTCTCCAACTTCACCGTGGCCCAGCTTAAAGAAGCCATCAAGATTTTGGGGCCGGGCGCCATCGCCCACCAGCAGGTGGAGATCCACCCCCTGCTGCAAAACCGCAAGGTGGTGGAGTTCTGCCAGGCCCACGGCATCGCCATCACCGCCTATATGCCACTCGCCTATGGCAAGGTGCTCACCGAGCCGCTGCTGATGGAGATCGGCAAGCGCCACGGCGTCTCGGCAGCCCAGGTGTCCCTGGCCTGGCTGCTGGCCCAGGGCATGACGGTGATCCCGAGCTCTACCAAACGGGAGAATCTGGCCGCCAACCTGGCTGCGCTGAAGGTGCAACTCAGTCGCGATGAGATGGCCGCCATCGCCACCCTGGATCGGGGTGAGCGCTGCGCCAACCCGGACTTTGCGCCGAATTGGGATTAAACCATGGCCTCTCGATTTGGCGGTGGATAGCGGCGACCCTCACGAACAGACTGCAACCACGGGCTATCCCCTCTCCCTATGGGAGAGGGTGAGGGCAGGCTCTTCTATTCAGGTCATCAGGCCTTCAACCAGATAGCCCCCTCATCCCCAGCCCTTCTCCCGCAAGGGGAGAAGGGAGCAAAGAAAACCCGACACCATCGACGAGAACCTGAGCGGGAGGCACTGTGCCTCCCGTTTTTTTGTCTCAATACCGGGCGCGACTGCCACCTTCCCTTGCCCTTTCCTCTTTGTGCCCCTGCCTTTTTGTCCCCAGCTTCCTCTATACGCCTTGCCTCTATACGCCTTGCCTCTACAGGCTTTGCCTCTGCATTCACTTGTGCTGCATGGCCGTGTGTGTCTCGCGGCCTCGCCCACTCCCGGAACCCCATTTCACGGCCCCATTGCTGCTGATTTGGCAAAAGTAATTTGACGTTGCCGTCATTTTTACCAACAAACACCCTCGGCATACTGGCGCCATTCTCCCGTCGGGAGTCCCAATCCAAGGAGTTGTTATGCCACTGGCGTTATTTGCCCTCACTTTAAGTGCCTTTGCCATAGGCACCACCGAATTCGTGATCGTGGGGCTCATCCCCACCATCGCCGAGCAGCTCAATGTCTCGCTCCCCTCGGCAGGCCTCCTGGTCAGCCTCTATGCCCTTGGGGTGGCCATCGGCGCCCCCGTGCTCACGGCGCTTACCGGCAAGCTGCCGCGCAAGTGGCTGCTGGTGGGGCTGATGGCCCTCTTCACCGTCGGCAACCTGCTGGCCTGGCAGGCCCCCGGGTACGAGAGCCTGATTGTGGCCCGCATCCTCACCGGGCTGGCCCACGGGGTCTTCTTCTCGGTAGGCAGCACCATCGCCACGGGTCTCGTGGCCAAAGAGAAGGCGGCCAGCGCCATCGCCATCATGTTCAGCGGCCTCACGGTCGCCCTGGTGACCGGCGTCCCGCTTGGCACCTGGATTGGTCAGGTCTTCGGCTGGCGCGAGACCTTCCTGGTGGTGAGCCTGCTCGGCCTCGTCGCCATGGTGGGCAGCATGCTGCTGGTACCGGGGAACCTGCCGAAGGGGGCCGCCTCCAGCGTTCGCGAGCAGCTCTCGGTGCTCACCAGGAAGCCCTTGTTGCTGGTCTACGCCAAGACGGCGCTCGGTTACGGCGGTGCCTTCACGGCGTTTACCTTCCTCGCCCCCATCCTGCAACAGGTGAGCGGCTTTAGCGCCGGCGCGGTCAGCCTCATTCTGCTGGTGTACGGGGTATCGGTCGCCGTCGGCAATATCTGGGGCGGCAAGCTCGCTGACCGGATGGGCCCATTGCCCGCGCTGAAGCTGCTGTTCGCCGGGCTCGCCGTGGTGCTGCTGGTGCTCACCTTCACCGCACCGCACCCGGTGCTGGCGGTACTCACCGTGCTGGTGTGGGGCGCCTTCGCCTTTGGCAACGTGCCGGGTCTGCAGGTACTGGTGGTGAAACAGGCCGAGCGCCACACCCCCAATGCCGTGGATGTGGCCTCCGGCCTCAACATCGCCGCCTTCAACGTCGGCATTGCGCTGGGCTCCGTGGTCGGCGGTTTCGTGGTGGAGCACCTCGGCCTGATGCACACCCCCTGGATTGGCGCCCTCATCGTCCTGCTGGCCTACGGCCTCACCCATGTCAGCGAAGCGGGCGAGCGCCGCGCCGCCCTTGCCTGACCCCGGGCAAGCAAAAGGCCGACACCCTGTGTCGGCCTTTTTCATGGGCAAGATGCGAGGCTCAGGGCTCCTTGAGATCCTCATCGGCAGCCCAGCGCGCCTCCAGCCAGAGCAGGTTGACCAGCCCGCAGAGCAAGGCGAACCCCAGCCCCAGCAACCAGGTGAAATACCACATATCGCGTTGATCCTTGTGTTGAAGCGGATTAGTAGAGGCTGTGGCCGTGCTGGCGCACCTGTTCGGCGCTGACCCTGCCGCGCACCACCCGATAGACCCAGAGGGTGTAGCCGATGTTGACCGGCATCAGTACTCCGACGATCCCCAGCATGATAAGCAGGGTGCGCTCGCTGGAGGTGCTGTCCCACAGGGTCAGGCTGCTGGCCGGATCCAGGGACGAGGGCAGCACGAAGGGGAAGAGCGCGATGGCCACGGTCAGCATCATGGCGGCGCAGGCACCGCCGCTGGCAACGAGAGCCAGCCCGGACTTGCCGAGGCGGCTTGCCAGCGCGCACACCAGGGGCAGCAGGAGCCCGAGCACAGGCACGGCCCAGAGCACCGGATGGGCGACAAAGTTGCCAAGCCAGCCCGCCGACACCGCCACCACCTCTTTCATCAGCGGAGTGAGGGCGCCGTTGAGATCGCCGATGGCCGTGATGCGATACCCCGCCATCTCCCCAAGCCAGACGCCGCCAAGGGCAAAGAGGGCGCTCGCCAGGGGGCCGAGCCAGAGGGCGAGGCGGGCGCTGCGCACCGCTATGGCTCCCTGGGTCTTGCACTGCAGGAAGCTGGCACCGTGTAGCAAGAGCAGCGCCAGCGCCGTCCCCATGGCGGTCAACAGCAGCGGCCAGTGGAACGCAAAGGCGCCATAGTGGATACGAAGGGCCGCATCGAAGCGAAACGGCAGCCCTTGCAACACCAGGCCAAGGGTGGCACCAAACACCAGGGTCGGCAGCAGACCGCCCACCACCAGGGCGCGATCCCACCAGCGGCGCCAGACCGGGTCCGGCAGCTTGCTGCGATAGTCAAAGCCCACCGGGCGCAAAAAGAGGCCGAACAGCAGGAACATGAAGGGCACGTAAAGCGCCGAGAAGGCGGCGGCATAGACCAGGGGCCAGGCGGCAAACAGGGTGCCGGCACCGGCGATGAGCCACACCTGGTTGCCCTCCCACACCGGCCCTACGCTGTTGAGCAGCACCCGCCGCTCGTCATCCGTCTTGCCGACCACGGGCAGCAGCATGCCGACCCCGAGATCGAAGCCATCCATCACCACGAAGCCGACCAGCAGGAAGAGCACCAGCCCCCACCAGATCACTTTCAGGGTTTCGTAATCCATCAGGCAGGACTCCCGTTTTGCAACACTTCACCTTGATAACGACCCGTCTGCAGGCTGGCAGGCCCTTTGCGGATCACATGACGCAACAAGAACAACTCCACCACCAGCAGGCTGCTGTAGATGAGGAAGATGGCGATGAGGCTGAACCAGAGCTGCCCCGGTTGCAGCAGGGAGACGGAGGCCGACACCGGCAGCACGTCGCTGATGGTCCAGGGCTGGCGACCGAACTCCGCCACGAACCAGCCCGCCTCGATGGCAATCCAGGGTAGCGGAATAGACCAGAGCAGGGCCCTGAGCAGCCGCGGGGATTGCACCAGCCTGCCCCGGCACAGTTGCAGGAAGGCGGCGGCAAAGAGCGCCAGCAGCGCCACGCCGATGCCCACCATCAGGCGAAAGCTCCAGAACAGCGGCGCCACTTGGGGGATGGAGTCCTCCACCGCCTTGGCGATGGCCCCCTCGTCCGCCTTGCCAATCTCCTTGGTATAGGGGGTGAGCAAGAGGCCGTAGCCCAGATCGCTGCGGTGGCGCTCGAAGGTGGCGCGGGCCGCCTGGTTGCTGCCATCTGCCCGCATCGCTTCGAGCGCCTCGTGGGCCAGCATGCCGCTGCGAATGCGCACCTCGTGCTGCGCTTTCAGATCTTTGAGGCCCGTCACCTGCTCATCCAGGGAGCGGGTGGCGATGATGCCCATCAGATAGGGTATCTTGATGGCCGCGTGGGTGGTCTCGGCACGCTGATCCGGCAGGCCGAACAGGGTGAAAGAAGCCGGGGCGGGCTCCGTCTCCCACTCCGCCTCGATGGCGGCGAGCTTGACCTTCTGCACCTCCCCCGAGCGATAGCCCGACTCGTCCCCGAGCACGATGACAGAGAGGATGGCCGCGAGGCCAAAACCCGAGGCGATGGCAAAGGATCGCAGGGCGAAGCGCACCTCCATGCCGCGCAGCAGATACCAGCTGCTCACCCCCATCACGAACAGGGAGGCCGCCACATAGCCCGCCGCCACCGTATGGACGAACTTGACCTGGGCCACCGGGTTGAAGATGACCGCGGCCACATCCACCAGCTCCATGCGCATGGTCATGGGGTTGAACTCAGCGCCGACCGGGTTTTGCATCCAGCCGTTGGCGATGAGGATCCAGAGGGCGGAGAGGTTGGAGCCGAGCGCCACCAGCATGGTCACCAGCAGGTGCTGACCGCGGGAGAGCTTGTCCCAGCCGAAGAAGAAGAGGCCCACCAATGTGGATTCGAGGAAGAAGGCCATCAGCCCCTCCACCGCCAGCGGCGTGCCGAAGATATCGCCGACATAGTGGGAGTAATAGGCCCAGTTGGTCCCGAACTGGAACTCCAGGGTGATCCCGGTGGTCACCCCCATGACGAAGTTGATGCCAAACAGCTTGCCCCAGAAACGGGTGATGTCCTTGTAAATCACCTTGCCGGTCATCACGTAGGCCGACTCGGCGATCACCAGGATCCAGGACAGCCCCAGGGTGAGGGGCACAAACAGAAAGTGGAACATCGCCGTCGCCCCGAACTGTATTCGGGAGAGGCTGACCACATCATCCAGGCTTATCATGCATGACTCTCTATGTTGCATTTAACGGACAGGTTTTCGCCCGCCAAGTACACCATGGTCCATGACACCTATAACAGATGCAGTTATAGTGAAAAACACCTATAACAGTTTGGGCCCACCATGTCCCGCTACGGCCAGTTGGCAGACCAGCTGCAACAGCAGATCACGAGCGGCCTCTGGCAGCCGGGGGAGCGCATCCCCTCCATCCGCCAGAGCTGCAAGACCCACGGCCTCAGCCCCATGACGGTACTCCAGGCCTATCAGTTGCTCGAAAGCCGGGGCCTCATCCTGGCGCGGCCCCAGTCCGGCTACTACGTCAAGGCCGCGAGCACGGCCCGGCGGGAGAGCCAGCCCCAGCAGGCCCGCTACAGCGGCTCGGTGGACATCAACGATCTGGTGTTCGAGGTGCTGCAGGCGAGCAAGTCACGGGAGCTGGTGCCCCTTGGCATGGCGGTGGCGGACCCGACCCTCTTCCCCCACCCCCAGCTCGGTCGGGCCCTCGGCAGTTGCATGCGCCGCCTAGACCCCTTCAGCACGGTGGCAGATCTGCCCCCCGGCAACGAGGCACTGCGCCGCGCCATCGCCCGGCGCTACGCCGGCGAGGGGATGGCGGTGGATCCCCAGCAGATCATCATCACCACGGGGGCCATGGAGGCGCTCTCCCTCAGTCTTCAGGTGCTGACCGAGCCCGGCGACTGGGTGGTGGTGGAGTCCCCCACCTTCTACGGCGCCCTGCAGGCCATCGAGCGGCTCAAGCTCAAGGTGGTGGAGATCCCGGTGATCCCCGGGGTGGGCATCGATCTCGCCCTGCTGGAGGAGGCCCTCGCCCAGCGCCCCGTCAAGGCGTGCTGGCTGATGGGCAATGTGCAGCACCCCCTCGGTCACACCATGCCGGATGAGCACAAGCAGGCGCTGATGGGGCTGCTCAACCGCCATCAGGTCCCCCTGGTGGAGGATGACGTCTACGCGGAGCTCTATGTCGGGCGCGAGCGGCCAAGGCCCATCACCCATTGGGATGCGCGGGGAGAGAGCCTGCTGTGCGGCTCCTGGACCAAGTGTCTGGCGCCGGGCTTTCGGGTCGGCTGGGTGGTGGCGAAGCGCCACGCCGAGCGCATCCAGCGGCTGCAACTGATGTCGACCCTGTCGACCAATGTGCCCAGTCAGCTGGCGCTGGCAGACATGTTGCGCCAGGGCGGGGTGGACGCCCACTTTCGCCGCCTGCGCCACACCCTGGCCCAGCGCCAGCAGCAGATGCGGGCAGCCCTGATGCGCCTCTTCCCCGAGGCGCGTATCTCCAACCCCGATGGTGGCTACTTTCTCTGGCTCGAATTTGACGCCCGCCTCGATGGCAGGGCGCTCTATGCCAGCGCCATCGAGCAGGGGGTCTCCATCGCCCCCGGGGCCCTCTTCTCCAGCCAGGGCCAGCACAACCACTGCCTGCGCCTCAACAGCTCCCATCCCTGGAGCCCGCAACTGGACGCGGCGCTCAACCGGCTTGCGGGCCTCATCGCCCGGCAACGGGAAACCTGGCAGAGCCCCCCAGACGCCTCACACGACAAGGGCCCGTAACGGGCCCTTTTGCAAGCGAATGCGCCTTACCTGGCCATGGTCTGTGACTGGGCCTTGAAACCCAGTCGCTCGTAGAGGGCCCTGGCCCGCTCGTTGAAAGCCATCACCTCCAGGCGCAGCTGGCTTGCGCCCCGCGCCTTGCCCCACTGGTCCCCGTGGGCGATCAGCGCCCGGCCGATGCCCCGGGAGCGCAGCCCCTCATCCACCACCACGGTCGTGATGCGGCAGACGGGCAGCTTGCTGAGAAAGGGGACGCTCTCGTTGAGGTCGATGCGGGCGGTGAGAAAACCCGCCACCTCCCCCGCCACCACCGCCACGCAGAAAAGACGCGCCTCGTCGGCTATGGCGCCGAGCAAGAAGGCCCTGTCCTCCGGGGACGGGGGGCAGAACACCTCGGGCACCTGCTCGAAGTGGAGCTGACCTATCTGCCGGTTCAGGGCCAGAATGGCGTCGATATCCTGTTCAGTTGCCTTGCGAATGTCCACTTGATGCTCCTTGCAGTGAGGGTCGCCAGCGAGGAAAGAGGCTCGGCGGTCACCCTTTGGAACCCGCATCTTATCGGCTCGTCACGGCAATCAACAGCCCCCCGGCAACGACAAGGCCCCATAACGGGGCCTTGTGCATCCGCTGACTCCCGGGCTCAGCCCGGCGCCCCCAGCTGGGCAACCTGGCGCTCTATGCTCCCCTTGAGGTTGTCATCCAGCTTCAAGGCCCGCGCCAGCTCGTCCAGATAGCCGCGCTCCATGAAGTGATCCACCTCGATGGTGAGGAGAGAGGCGAGGTAGACCTCGGTCGCCAGCTCCATGTCGGTCACTTCTCGCGCCAGGACATGGGGGTCGAGGGGGCGGGAGAGCTCGGCGTCAATCCAGCGGGCCGCATCCCGCTCCCCCTGTTCGGTCAGGTACTCCTGGATCTTCTGGCGCTCGGCGGCATCGATGTGGCCGTCGGCCCGGGCTGCCGCCACCATGGCGCGCACCAGCAGGTTGGCGCGGGCATCCAAGGCCTTGCCCTCCAGGGTGTCAAGGGGCTGGGTCGGCTGGGCCGGGGTGGACTGCTGTGTCTGCCAGTCCTGATAGAGCTTGTA
The DNA here is from genome assembly GCF_040908265.1 of Aeromonas sp. R5-1. Classification (NCBI taxonomy): domain Bacteria; kingdom Pseudomonadati; phylum Pseudomonadota; class Gammaproteobacteria; order Aeromonadales; family Aeromonadaceae; genus Aeromonas; species Aeromonas sp. R5-1. The sequence continues at coordinate 4,431 of NZ_JBFODJ010000003.1, read as the reverse complement.
GGCCAGCCCCCCGAGGGCTGCCGCCCCCCCCACCGCCGCCACCTTGGTGCCATATTTGCGCATCTTCTTGTTGCCAAGCAGCAGCGCCATGGCCCCGGCGGCCAATCCCCCCTGCGCCATGCCCTTCATCTGGGCCTTGCGCGTGTCACCACCGTCGTTGAGCCAGCCCTTGCCAGCTCCCATCAATTGCTCCAGCATCTGTTTCATGGGGCCTCCTCCCTCGCGTGATGAGTCATGCTGGGCCGCCTGCGCTGAACTCAAGGTGAATGACGACGCAGACAAGAAGAGGCGCTGGTTGGATCAGTGCAGGCCCCGACCGCTGCTATTGTCCCCGGGGGACAGCCAAGGAGTCCCCCCTTGCCTCGACATAAGGAAGTACCATGAGCGCCCGTGAACTGACCCTGCAATTTCTCGCCGAACCCGCCGATGTCAACTTTGGCGGCAAAGTCCATGGCGGCATGGTGATGAAGTGGATTGACCAGGCCGGCTACGCCTGCGCCGCCGGCTGGTGTGGCGGCTATGCCGTCACCGTCTATGTGGGGGGCATCCGCTTCTTGCGCCCCATCCAGATAGGCCAGCTGGTGGAGGTACACGCCAAGGTGATCCACACCGGCACCACCAGCATGCACCTGGCGGTGGATGTCTACAGCCGCCACCCCACCGACCCGGAGCGGCGCAAGACCACCCACTGCATCATCATCTTCGTGGCCATGGACGAGCATGGCAAACCCACCCCGGTGCCCCAGTGGCAGCCGGTGAGCGAGAGCGATCTGCAGTTGCAGCAGTACGCCAAAAAGCTGATGGCCCTGCGCGAGGAGCTGGACAAGGAGATGCGCCAGCACATGTGACCCGTCCCGCCCCGGGCAGCCGGGGCGTGTCTTCGCGCCGCCGGGCGCTATAATGGCGACCACCCTTGCCCTTGAGAACCCAAGATGTCTCTGGAAAATGCCCCCCCCGAGGTCCAGCTCGCGGTGGATCTGATTGAACTGCTGGAAACCAACCACATCGCCCCCGCGCTGGCCCTGGCGGCACTCGCCATCGTTCGCCGGGATTATGAGCGCAAGCTCGAGGAAGGTCGGGAGGCCTGAGCGCCCCCGCAGGAGGCACCATGTCAGCCCCCATTCGCATCGAACAAGGCCGCGCCATGCTCCTCGGGGGGTTGCGCCGTCACCACCCCTTCGAGCAGGGGGACTTCGCCGGCCAGTGGCGCGACCTCAGCGCCCTGCTTCCCCTGCCGGGCCAGCTCGGGGAGCACGCCTATGGCGTCATCTGCGCCGCCACCGACACCCACTGCGAATACCTCTGCGGGGTGGAGGTCGCCACCCTGGAGGTGCTGCCTCCCGGGCTTGGCCGCATGCGCATCGCCCCCCAGACCTACGCCATCTTCTTGCATCAGGGGCATGTCGCGACCCTGCCACATACCTGGAGGCAGGCCCTGGCGTGGCTCGCGCAATCGGACTATCAATCTGCCCAGCAGCCGGATTTCGAGCGCTACGGCGCCCGCTTTGACGCCGCCACCGGCAGCGGCGAAGTGGAAATCTGGCTCGCCGTGGTGCCAAAACAGGCCCTGGCCTGACCCCTGACCGCCCGGGCTACCTCGGCCCCATCACCTCGTCACAGAGCGCGATCAGCGCCTCCCCCAGCCGGGCGAGGGGCTCGCTCGTGCCCGGCCCCTGGTGCAGGGCCAGCTCCACCGAGCGCACCGCAGGCCAGTGAGCCAGCACCACCTGATCCGGTTGCAGCAAGCGCGCCGGCAGCAGACTGACCCCGATCCCCGCGCTCACCGCCCCTTGCAGGCTGGCGAGACTGCCGCTCACGTAGGCGATGCGCCAGGGGATCCCCTCGGCATCCAGGGCGTCGGTCATCTGGCGCCGGTAGAGCCCCTCGCTTGGAAACACCACCAGAGGCAGGGGCTCGCGCCCGGCGGCGGGCCACTCCCGGCTGTCAACCCAGGCCAGGGGCTCGCGCCAGCGGGCGATGGGCTCCCCCTGGCCGCGCCCCTGCTTGATGAGGGCCAGATCCAGCTCTCCCCCTTCGAATGCCTGCCACAGGGCATGGCTGAGATCGCTTTGTACCTCCAGCCGCACCTGCGGGTGCGCGCGGGCGAAAGCGGCCAGCACCGGGGTCATGGCCCCCGCGGCAAAATCCTCCGGCACCCCGAGGCGCAGGGGGTGGCTCGCCTCGCTCACCCGCTCCCCCGCCCGGGCCAGCAGCCCCAGGATGCGGCGCGCCAGCCCGAGCAGGGTCTCCCCCTGGGCCGTGGTCACCACCTGGCGGCCGGATCGGTCGAGCAGGGTGCAACCCAGCTGCTGCTCCAGGCGGCGCATCTGCTGGCTCAGGGTGGACTGGGTGAGGTGGATACGCTCGGCGGCGCGGGTAAAGCTGCCGGTTTCGACGATGGCGACGAAGCTCTGCAGCAATTGGGGGTCCAGCAGGGGGCGCTCCATGGGCAATCTCCATTTATAAAACCACTGGAAGTCATTTTATCATTTAATTTCCAAATGATGCGGCGACCCTCTAGGCTGCTGTCCTCCCCCTTTTTGCCAGGATATGACCATGCCACCCCCTTCCCAGTCCGGTGCCCGCCTCCTCAACTCCCTCACCGCCGCCTCGGCCCCCAGCCATCAGGAGTGGCTGGAGCAGGCCCTGCACCTGGCTCTGACCCATCGCCAGCAAGGGGGGCGCCCCTTCGCCGCCCTGCTGGTGAGGGAGAACCGGCTGGTGGCGAGCGCCGTCAACCGCATGCTGGAGGCGGGGGACCCCACCCGTCACGCGGAGCTGGAAGCGCTGCGGGAAGGGAGTCGCCAGGGGCCGCTGGCAGGGGCCATCGTCTATGCCAGCGGGCACCCCTGCCCCATGTGCCTGTCGGCCCTGATGATGAACGGCATCCAGGCGGTCTACTACGCCTTTGACAACGACGATGCCGCCCCCTTCGGCTATGACAGCCGCGCGGCCTACGCGGCCCTGCGACTGCCCCTGTGCCCGCCGCCCCTGCCCCTCATCAAGCTGGCGAGCCCCATCGCGGCCGAAACCCTCTACGGTCCCCTGCCCCATGCATAAGCGCCGCCTCCCCCCGGGCAGCGGCGCCTTGCTGGTGCTGGTGATCCTCATCGCCCTCAACCTGCGCCCCTTCCTCACCGCCATCGGCCCCCTGGCCCCTCGCATCGACGCGAGGCTGGCCCTGGGGGTAGATACCCTGGCCTGGGTCACCCTGCTGCCCCTCTGGCTTATCGGGGTCGGCGTGCTGCTCACCCCGGCGCTCCTGGGTCGCACGGGCCCGCGCCCCCTGCTCGGGACGGCCCTGCTGCTGCTCGCCCTTGGCAGCGCCCTGCGCGTCGACCTGGCGAGCGGCGCCCTGCTCATCGCCAGCGCCGCCCTGTGCGGGCTGGGCTCAGCCCTGGTGCAGGGGGTGCTGCCCGGCCTCATCAAGGAGGGGTTCGCCCAAAAGGTGCCCCTGGTGATGGGGATCTTCTCCGCCTGCATGATGGGGGGCGGGGCGCTCGGGGCCGTGCTCACCCCGCGCCTTGCCGAGTATCTGGACTGGTCTCGGGCGCTGGCGCTCTGGGGCCTGCCGGTGCTGCTGGCCCTCGGCTGGCTGGCCTGGCGGGTGCCCCTGCCCGCCCCGGCCAGCACGCCCGCCCCCACCGGGGAGCAGCGGCTGCTCCCCCTGCCCCGCACCTGGCTGCTCATCGCCTGTTTTGGCATCATCAACAGCGGCTACGGCATCGTCGTGGCCTGGCTGGCCCCGGCCTACATGGCGGCGGGCTGGAGCGCCCAGCAAGGGGGCGAGCTGGTGGCCTGGCTCGCCCTGGCCCAGACCGCGAGCGGCCTTGGCCTGCCTCTGCTGGCAGCCGGTCGGCTGGACCGCCGCCCCTGGATGGCGCTGGCCATTGCCATGCAGCTGGCGGGCTTTGGCGGCCTCTGGCTCGCTCCCCAGACCGCCCCCCTGCTCTGGTGTTTGCTGTGCGGCGCCGGGCTTGGGGGGAGCTTCTCCCTCATCATGGTGATTGCGCTGGATCACCTGCCCGACCCGCGCCGGGCGGGCGCCCTCTGCGCCCTGATGCAGGGGGTCGGCTTCATGGTGGCGGCTACCGGCCCCTGGGTGGCGGCCCGCCTGCACCATGCAAGCGGTGACTTCGCCGCCGCCTGGCAGTGGCAGCTCGGTGCCCTGGTCCTGATGAGCCTGCTGGTGGTGCGTCTCAACCCGCGCCACTACCCAGGGGCCATGGGCCTGCCCCCGAAGCAGGCCATGGCTGTGCAGACGGCAGGCCACAAGTCCGCCTGATCCGGCGAGCACCGACCTTGGGGGCCTGAAAGCACAACACCGGCCTTGGCCCAATGCTGTTCACTTAAGAGAATTTGAGTTCCAGTCCACGTAGTATCAGGACAAAAAATCGAGGGAGGCATGATGCCTCCCTCTTTCTATTGCAA